>JAAYXG010000392.1 GCA_012516015.1 Lysobacteraceae bacterium
CTTGTATTGGTTTGATTTCATGGTTCACGTACTACGCTGAACGAGAGGCGCTCGTAGGTTCCCGAGGCGAATACGATTGTAGCCGAACAGTCGACGTCGAATGGTGATCCTCGTCTCGGCTCCGTGGCCGGCTGGTTTGCCGGCAATGGTCGTGCACGGTACATTGCGCGCCCGCTTTTCCAGCTCATCGGGCAAGGAGCATGCAGTCGGACGACGGTCGCACTGCGACGATCCGGTGTTCGCGCCATGAATCTCGTGCCCGGGACTGTCAGTCGAATCGGCGGATATGCCGCGCGCGCTACCGAAGCGGCCGACGCTCGCGAGAAACGACCTCGAGCCGTTCGTACAACACGACGGCGCTTGGACGTGAGCGCTAGTTCGCGAAAGCACGGACTTCGCGAAGGTACACTAATTGCTTTGTCGGAACCTTAGCAGGCGAACATGAGCGAACCTTTGCGAATCGCGATCCTTGGCGGGGGAAAGATGGCCGTGCAACACGCAAGAGCCATCCGCACATTGCCCCAAGCGCTGCTCGTCGCAGTCGCCGATCCCTTTCTTTCGCAGGCTCAACTTGCCGAACGTTTCGGCACAGACGTAGCGTTCTATAAATCGGCCCAGGAACTGCTCGATGACTGCCGGCCGAACGTCGTTCATATCGTGACGCCGCCCCACACGCACTTCGAGCTTGCCTGCCAGTGTCTAGAGAATGGTGCCAGCGTCTATGTCGAGAAGCCGTTCGCGTTGCATGCTTCGGAAGCAGCAAGGATCCTCGAGCTCGCCGAAGCCAAAGGGTTGCATGCGTGCGCGGCCCACCAAGTGCTCTTTCAACGCGCGGGACAGGAGTATCAAAAGCACTTGCCTGTCATCGGCGCGATCATGCACGTGGAAAGCTACTTTTCCTTCAAGCCCGTGCGCCGCCGCGCCGACGGCGGGGCACCGCTTACGGCGGTCGATCAGCTCATCGATATCCTTCCGCACCCGGTGTACCTGATGCTGAGCGCCCTCGGGAGCGACGATTCGCCTGAGCTGACCGCACTCGACGTGGCTCCGGAGGGAGAAGTGCGAGCGATCATCCGCAGCGGCGATGCGTTCGCCACGCTCATCGTTACGCTTCGCGCGCGCCCCATCGAGTCGTACCTGCGCGTCGCGGGAGTAAACGGCTCCGTTGAAGCGGATTTCGTGCTTGGCTCGGTCGTGAAATCCTACGGACCCGGTGCGTCTGGGCCTGCGCTCGTCGTCAAGCCGTTTAGCCAATCCATGCAGCTCTTCTGGGGCAGCTTTGCGGGGCTCATGCGCCGTCTATTTCGTAGGCAGAAGAGCTATCCCGGACTGAGCGAGCTTCTCGCCAGCTTCTACGCGAGCGTCCAGGGGAAAGGCCCGCCGCCGATATCCAGTCAGACCATCATGCAGACCGTGCGGATCTGCGAGCAAATTTCCGAACGATTGATCGAGGCAGATCGGCGCGCGGAAGCAGCAGCGCTACGTGCGCTGGAGAGTTCGACGCACGGTCCGCCCATCGATCCGGGCCGCGGCATCATCCTCGTGACCGGTGGATCAGGATTTCTCGGCAAGGCCGTCGTGCGTGCACTTCGCTCGGCGGGCTGGCACGTACGCGTCGTGGTGCGCCGGCTCCCTTCGGCGCGACAACGCTTGGCGGGCGTCGAGTACCTCGAAGGCGATCTCAGCGCGGGGCTACCCCAACACGCGTTCGACGGCGTATCGGTCGTCGCTCACCTTGCAGCCGAAACCGCGGGAGACCAAGCAGCTCATGAGCGCAATACGGTCCAAGCCACGCGAAAGCTGCTCGAGAGCATGCGGCACGCCGGTGTGAAGCGCCTGATCAACATCAGCAGTGTGGCGGTGCTCCGCCCCGGGAAGACTGCCATTCGCGAGGATGCGCCCGTGGACCGGGGAAACCTGTCCCGTGGTCCTTACGTCTGGGCGAAAGCGGAAGCCGAAGCTCTGGCCATCGAGCACGCGCAGGAGACCGGCAGCGAGGTTCGCACGGTGCGGCTCGGACCACTGGTCGACTTCGACGAGTTCACGCCCCCTGGCCGTCTCGGTCGCGAAGTGGCGCGTCTGTTCGTTGCCATGGGAAGCCCCTCCAACGCCTTGAGCGTCTGCGACGTGCATACGGCTGCCGCTGTAATTCGTTGGTACGCCAGTGATTTCGAGCGTACGCCAGCGTGCGTCAACCTCGTCGAAGCGCCACCGCCCAGCCGCGGCGAGCTCGTGAAGCGATTGCGTGA
>JAAYXG010000393.1 GCA_012516015.1 Lysobacteraceae bacterium
CTTCTTCGACCACGGGCGGGGGTGTCGGCGCGGGCGCCGCCGCGACGGGTTCGGGCTGCGGGCTCGGCTCGGGCGCGCTCGCCGGCGCCGGCGCATCGGTCGCTTGCTCCGGCTCGGAGGCAGCCGCTTCGGTCGCCGGCTCGGACTCGACCGTTATGTCGAGCGCGCCTGCATCCTCTGTTGCTTCCTCAACGACGATCTGCGACTCGAGCGCAGCACCGTCGTCCATCGTTTCCTCCGCGGCCTCCGGTTCGCTCGCCTCGTCCACTACGACATCGAGCGTCGGCAGGTCGGGTATTTCCGAAGACGGGGCCTGCCCTACGACTTGATCGAGCTGCGGCTCCGGCTCGAGCGGAACGGGGGCATCGAGCTCCGGGACCGCAATCGTCTCGGACTCGAGTGCGTCATCGTCCGCATCGTCCTCCACGGACAATTTGGGCTGACGCACCGTATCCGAAGGCGACTCTGCATCGGCCAACGTATGCAGCGTCTCGGAAGGTTGCGCAAGGTCAACCGCGTCGAGCTCGATCACCGCATCGGCGGCTGCCTCGTCGACGGACAGCGCGCGCGTCTTCGCCGTCTCCTCGTCCCCATGAGACTCGCCCTCGACCGCATCGACCGGCAACACGGGCGGCTCGAATTCTGCCGCCCACGAAGAGGTCTCGACGACGATCTCGTGCTGACCCGTGACGTTGAGGCGCGATAGCGTGTTGCTCGTGAGCTCGACGTTCTGCAGCTCCTCCACGTCCTCCGTCGCAGGCTCGACCGAGTGCGCCTTCAAGGCCTCCTCGCTCGGGCTCTCCACCTTCACCGTCGGGTCGTCGATTTTCTCGGGCGGGAAGTTCTCGAAGCTCCAATTGAGCATGTCGAGCGAGCCCGCATCCGTCGGCTCGATCTCGATGACGTCATCGCCGGATTCGCTTCCCTGCCCCAACACATCGGCCGAAAACACATCGGTCACCGACAGCATGTCATCGGCGTGCGGCGTGAGGGTCGGCACCTCCGTCGTCTCGGGCGTCTGCTGCTCCGGGGTCGGCGCGTTCGAATCGGCAAGCGAAGCTTCGGTGAGTGCCGGGCTCGCAGTCGTCGCATCGATCGTTTCGGCCAGGCGGGAAATCTCGACGTCGATCTCGTGCTCGAGCTCGTTCAGGCGAGCGATGACGCGCCCGTGCTCGACGAAAAAGCCGGTGTCCTCGTTGATGTGATCGACGACTTGTTGAATCGCGACGACGGCATCCTTGAGCGCCTCGAGACCGTCGGCCGACAAGCCGATCGAGTTGTCGTAGAGCTTGCGGATGTAGCGATTCAGGGGCTCCGCGATCTTGATGCCCTGACGTGCGCCCGCCGTCTTCGCCGTGCCGCTCAGCGTGTGACAGGAGCGATGCAAGTCTTCCGTGACGACATACGGCGGCGCGGACAGCTCGCATGCGGCGATGTACTCACGAATGATCGCGAGATGGCCGGCGGTTTCTTTGCTGTAGATGTCGTGCAGCGCCGGATCCATCGGCGGCTCGACCGTTTTTTTTTCCGGCGCTTTCGCCGGAGCAGTCGCCGCCGCGGCGGCGGGTACGGGTTGCGCCGTTGCCGCTTGCGGTGCGGCGCTCCTCGTCACGCCCGAAGTCTTCTGTTCCGGGGCCGATGGACGGACGCCGGCGATTTCATTGGCCGTCGAGATGATGCGTGCAATATCGATGCGCAGCGGGCGACCCGTCTCGAGCTGCTCGACGAGCTCGGGGACCGCGGCAACCGCCTCGCGCAGCATGCTCATCATGTCGGGCGTGCGCTCGAGCGTCTTGTTGATGACGCGATTGAGCAGATTCTCGATCGACCACGCGAACTCGCCGATCAACTGCGCACCGACCATGCGTCCGCTGCCTTTCAGCGTGTGGAA
Organism: Lysobacteraceae bacterium; assembly: GCA_012516015.1. Classification (GTDB taxonomy): domain Bacteria; phylum Pseudomonadota; class Gammaproteobacteria; order Steroidobacterales; family Steroidobacteraceae; genus Steroidobacter. The sequence continues at coordinate 1,892 of JAAYXG010000393.1, forward strand.
CGAACGACGCACGTTGACCAGCGAATCCTGATCTTGAGGATTTTCGTCCCATAGCGGGAAGAGGCGGTTGAGCTTCGTGATCTCGTCCTTCGCCTCTTCGATGAAGAGCTCGAGAAGCTCCGGATCGATATCGCCGACCACCGGCTTGGTGACGGATGGGACCGCGGGCGCGGCCGGCTTGGCCGACGGCGGCGTCTGCGGCGCGCTCTTGGGTGCGGCGCCGGGCTCGAGCACCGCCGTGCGCTCGTGTTCCGTCGGCGCGGCGATCGTTTGCGACAACGGCCCGATCACGAGCGTGCTCACGTGATCGCCGCCGTCTCCGTAGGCGCTCTGCGGTACCGGCTGCACGTCCGCGAGGAAGCGCAAGCAGGTTTCGGCGTTGTCGAGCATGTACCACGGATCGGCGCGTCCGGCTTGCAGCGTCTCCATGTAGTACTCGACCGCGACGATCGCGTCGGCGAGACGATCGACGGCCTCTTGCGGCAACGTCATCCCGTCGCTGCGCACGAACTGCTTCAGCGAGCGGCCGATGCCTTCCATGATTTCGACGGCGCGCGTCTTGCCGAGCATCAAAAGACCGGCGGTGATGCCGCGCACGAGCGCCGGAATCTGGTCCACCGCCTGCGTCTCCCGCGGCTTCTCGACCGAGAGCGCTATGGCCTCTTTGATGCGCGCCATGTTGACGATGCATTCGCGCAGCACGGCTTCGGCGACTTGCCGAAATTCGATGTCCTCGGGGCCTGCCGCCTTCGCTGGCGCCGAACCGGAATCGCCCGGCGTCGGAATGATCATGCCGACGAGCTGCTCGTCGAGACTGTCTTCCACCTTGATGAGCGTCGCGGCGATTCGAAGCAGCGTGCCTTCGTTCGCGCCCGCACGCTGCGCGACGATGTTCTGCAGGTCCGTCGTCTCGGCCTGCACCTTGTCGCGCAGCTCGCCCAAACCGAGCACGCCGAGCGTGTCGCCGATCTTCTTCAAGAGCTCGAGCTGGGGCGCGAGCTCGTCTACTTGCGTGCCGCCTTGACGCACGAAGATATCGAGCGCGTCCTTCACGCGGCTCAAGTCTTCCTTGATCGCCGCGGCGACCGTTTTCATCAGCTTGACCGACGGCGCCGAGAGGCTCTCGCGTTCCTGCTCGACGTGATCGTCGACGGGCAGCAGCTCGCTCAAGCGGAACGACGCTCGCACGGCGGAGACGCGCGGCCCCGAGCTGCGGGCGCGCGCGACGTAATAAAGCAGATTGTTCAGCAGCTCGAGCGGCGGGGAATCGGCGTAGCGAGCCTCGCCTTGTTCGTACAAGCGCTTGAGCTCACGGTCCGCTTGACCGAGCAAGCGCTTGACCGATGCGGTGCCTTCGAGGCCGCCATCGCGCATCGCCTCGAGCACCGCGCCCACGACCCACCACAGCTGGAATACCGGCTGCGTCGTCGCGACTTGCTCGAGCTTCTCGGCCGCACGCGAGAGGACCTCGATGTTCTGCTCGACGCGCTCGCCCTTGATCCATCCGAGCAGACCGAGCTGAAAACGCGTGCGGATCTTGCGCGCCCATTGCGCGACCGTCATGACGGGCTCGCCGCTCGCGGCCGGTACCGGGCGAGCTTGCTGGTCCGAGCTCAAATTGAGGAGCAGCAGCGTTCCTTCCGAGAGGAGCGCGTGCCCGCGCACGGCGCGCAGGTCGTTGAGCAAGGGAAGCAGCACCAGCGCCATGTCGCGACCGCCGCTCAAGACGCGATCCAAGTACGTCGGGAGCTGCACCATGGAGCGCATCAGCGCATCGAGCCCTTCGGCGAGATGGCGCTTCTCGGCGAAGTTGTCGATCAGGTAGCGCGCGACCTGTCCCATCTCCTCGGCGAGAAGCGCCGCGCCGTAGACCTCGGCGACGCGCAAGGCGCCGTGGACCGAATGCAGATGCTCGTTGCACTTGCGCAGCAGCGCGAGGTTTTCTTGCTGCTCTCCGAACGTCTCGAGCGCCGCACGCGCGTCGTTCAGCTCGCTCGCAAGCTCGCGGGCGACGATGTGCAGAGTTTGAGATGAGACCTCGGCCATGAGCTAGAGAACCTTTCTGAACTGGGCTGGCGGCTGGCGGCTGGCGGCGCTCTGGTCCCAGCCCCCAGTCGCCAGCCCCCAGCCGTCCCGGAGGAACCTCCAGCCGCGTGCGCGATCGACGTTGAGCAACATCATCAGCTCGCGAGTCCGCTGACTTTCTTCGATGCTGTCTGCTCGACGGGCGCGGCGACAGGAGCCGGCTTCTTCGTCGGATCGGTGAGCAACGCGGTTCCGCCGGACGCGGCATCGGGCAGGCGGAAACCTGCGACGGACTTGCGCAGCTGCGCCGAGAGCTCGGCCAGCTTACCGACCGAGTTCGAGGTCGCAGCCGAGTTCTCGGCGGTTTGCGCGCTGATCTCGCGCAGCACTTGCATGTTGCGCGCGATGTTTTGCGCGGCGGATGCTTGCTGGCGCGCGCTCGCGGAAATGTTCTGCACGAGGCTCGCGATCTGATTCGAAACCTGCTCGATTTCTTCGAGCGCCGCGCCGGCATTCTCGGCGAGCAGCGCGCCGCCGACGACGTCGGTCGTGCTGCGCTCCATCGAGACGACCGCTTCGTTCGTGTCCGCTTGAATCGTGCGCACGAGCACTTCGATCTGCTTCGTCGCATTGGCGGCACGTTCCGCCAAGCGCTGCACTTCGTCCGCGACAACGGCGAAGCCGCGCCCGGATTCGCCGGCCATCGATGCTTGAATCGAAGCGTTGAGCGCGAGGATGTTCGTCTGCTCGGCGATGTCGTTGATGAGCTCGACGATGTTGCCGATCTCCTGCGAGCTCTCGCCGAGCCGCTTGATGCGTTTCGAGGTGTCCTGGATCGTCTCGCGTATCGTGTTCATGCCCGCGATCGTGCGCCGCACGGCCTCACCGCCCTTGTGCGCTACCTCGACAGCGTGGCGCGCGACGTCGGCGCAGCGCTCGGCGTTCCCGGACACCTCTTCGACCGA
>JAAYXG010000394.1 GCA_012516015.1 Lysobacteraceae bacterium
CCGCCGCCACCGATGTCGTGTCGACGACTTCGCCATTCTCGTCGAGCGCTTCGAGCACGGCCGGCACGCCGGTCGAGCCCCAGAGCACGAGGGTGACGGACGATACCTTGGTCGGAAACGTGGCCAGCACCGGGATGGCCTGCTCGGTTGCCATCGCATTCAGGATGCCTTTGCGCTTCGTCGCGATGTGCGGGAAGAACATGATTCGTCCCGCCGCTTTGCTCTTCGTGGGTTCGGCCGCGAGCTTGAACACCACGCCTTTTTCCGTCCAAGTAGGCATGGGCTTGCCGATTTCGGCCTGCTCGAAGTCGATCACGACTTCCGCCGCATACGCGGCGGTCGCGCTGCCGATCAGGGCGACGAACGCACTCGCGAACCGTCGATTCATATCATCTCGAGCCCGCGCATCGTGCCGGTCGAGGAGGCGAACTTGTCCTCCTCCAATCCCATTCGCTGCAGCATCGAGACGAACAGATTCGGCAGCGGATAGTCTTGCGCCTGATCGAAGGCGAGATGCTGGCCATGGCGGAAGCCGCCGCCGGCGAACAGCGTCGGCAGATTCGTCGTCGAATGCGCGTTGGCGTCGCCGAGGTTCGTGCCGTACAGAATCATCGTGCGGTCGAGCAGCGTCTCCTCTCCCTCGCTCACCGCCTTCAGATCGGTGAATAGATCCGCGAGCAGCTTCATGTGCCATTCGTCGAGCACTTTGAGTTGCGCGAGCTTGTCCTCCGACTTTCCGTGGTGCGACAGATTGTGATAGCTGTCCGTGATCGTCGCGCCTGGAAGCGTCACGACCGGTGTTGCGACGCTGTTCAACATGAGCGAGATCGAGCGAGTGGAGTCCGTCTCGAACGCGAGACGTGCGAGGTCGTACATGGCCTTCACCTTCTCCATGTACTGCGCCGGATTCGTGAGGCCCCTCGGCGGCTCATAGTTCACGACCGGCTTCGGCTTGCGCTCCCACTCCCGCGATTCTTGCAGGCGATGCTCGAGATCGCGCACGCTCGTGAAGTACTGATCGAGTCGCTGACGGTCGCGTGCGCCGACATCGCGCTGCAGCGCTTTCGCCTGCTCCGAAACGGTGTCGAGGATGCTCCGTCCAGTATCGAGCCGGCGCACTTGCGCTTCCACCTCCTCGGGCGTGCCTTGCAGGAAGAGCTGGTTGAACACCTCTGAAGCGCGTTCTTCCGGCGGAATCGCGACACCCGTGCCGGTCCACGAAAGGCTTCGAGCCGCGCCATTGACCGAGAGCGTGAGCGACGGGAAGCGCGTGAGCGTACCGATGCGCTCGGCGATGAATTGATCGAGCGAGATCGTATTGCGGAACGAACTGCTCGCCGGGTGCGGTGCCGCGGTCAAGAAGCTGATGTCGGAAGGATGACCGCCGTCCACGTTGGGATGCGACACCCCGCTGATCACCGTGAAGTCGTTACGGTGCGCCTCCAGCAGCTTGAGGTACGGCGATGCGACGTAGTCCCGACCGGAGCCGGTCGGGAAGAACTGATCGGGCAACAGGCCGAGGTTGTTGCAGATGCCGAGCATCCGGCGCGGTGCGGCACCGGGTGCAAGCGGAGAGGAGGACGCGGCGCGTGCCGTCCTCGGGAGCATTGCCTCGAGTAGCGGCAGCGACATCGCGACGCCGACACCCTGCAGGAAGCGGCGGCGCGAGACGGGCTCGCGGGTCGTGATGAAGGGAGCGCGAAATTTGGTAGTCATGATGCTGAAGCTCCGCAACGCATAACGTCACTTGTTCTGGAATAGCTCGCTTCGAACGATTTCCTCGACCAGCGTACGCACGCCGTACTCGCGCGCTCTCGCGCGCTTCAAGATCCGCTCGAGCTCGTCGCGATCGGTGAAGCGCACCGGCGCACCCGTCGCGAACGTCACCAATTGCTTGGCGAGATTGCGAGCGATCGCGACTTCATCGGCCAAGATCAGGCGTTTGAACTCCTTCACATCGCGGAACGTGCGGCCGTCGGGCAACTCGCCGGTCGCATCGACAGGCGGCCCGTAGTGAAACGCGAACGCCTGCCCGTTCATGCCATAGCCGGGCTCGGGCGGTACGTCTTCGGCGACCGCGCGATAGCGCACGCGATGCGCACCCATCACGTCGAAGCTCTCCAGCGCAAAGCCGGGCGGATCCATCTTGATGTGGCACGACGCGCAACTCGGATGCTCGCGATGTTTAGCGAGCTGTTCGCGGATCGTTACGGCGCCGCGAATATCGGGTTCGACAGCGCCCGCGTTCGGCGGCGGCGGACGTGTGTCGATGCCGAAGATGCGCTCGGTGATCCAGTGGCCGCGCAGCACCGGTGAGGTCGTCGTGCCGTTCGCGGTCACTTTGAGCACGCTCGCCATCGTCATGATGCCGCCGCGCTCGTTGTCGGGCGGCAGCGAGACTCGGCGCATGTTCGCGCCCTTCACGCCGGAGATGCCGTAGTGCTTGGCAAGGCGTTCGTTCAGATACGTGAAGTCCGAGTCCACGATGTTGCGTGCAGGCAGATCCGCGCGCAGCAGCTCCGCAAAGAACAACTGTGTTTCTTCCAGCGCGGCGAGCTTGAGCGGCTCATCCAACTCGTAATCGTTGTAGATCGTGGCCGAAGGCGAGGTTTCGTCGATCTTGCGCAAATCGAGCCAGTAGTCGGTGAACGCATCGACGAAGCGGCGCGACTTCGGGTCGTTGAGCAGTCGCGCGGTTTCTTGTTTGAGCACTTCCGGTTTGTGCAGCTCACCCTTTGCAGCACGCGCGCGCAGTGCCTCGTCGGGCGTGGAGTTCCATAAAAAGAGCGAGAGGCGCGTGGCAAGCGCCCAGTCGTCGAGCTTGCCGGGCCGCTCCTCGACGAATACGAAGCTCGGAGAAACGAGCACGCCGGTGTACGCGGTGAGGAGCGAACGCGCGAAGCCGGAACCGAGCGCGAACTCCCGCTCGAACAGACCGAGAAACCGTTGCACGTCCCGTTCCTCGACGGGCCGGCGGTAAGCTTTCTGAATGAAGTTGCGCAGCAGCCGCTCGGCGTCGCGATGCGGCGAGCTCGAATCGACCTCGACGGTGACGCTCTTGATCGGGCTGCGCGGAAACACGAACGGCGCATCGAGCGGTGGCCCGCCCACCGGCGGTGCGCTATAAGGCTCCACGGCTTCGAGCGACACGCCGCCTTTCTCGCCCTCGTTCAACTGTCGCATCGGCAGATCGCCGAACAAGAGCTCGTAACCTTTCGTCCCGTCGTCCAGCGGCCCCGTGATTTCCAGCCATTGCACCGCGTAGCCGGGCATGCCTTCTTCGGTCGCAAGCGGATTGACGTACTGCTCGTCCGTGCCGTTGACGCGCGTGCGGAAGAGCCGCATCCCGTCGGTGCGAATGCTCTCGCCGCCTGCGAGCTGCACTTCGATCTCGCCGACCGAAGGTTTCGGCGTGAAGTCCATGACGCCGATGGGACGCGTCTGGCCGATGCTCTGCGCGTAGAGGCCGATCGGCTCGTCATTGCGGCCCGGCCAGATTTCATCGGCGTTGGGCCGATGCCATACAGGCAGCCAATAGACCGGCGCCTTCTCCTCGCCCTGACCCTCGTAAAACCAGCGCCCGATTCCGCCGCCGCTCACCCAAATGGAGTAGCCCTTCAGCCGAATGCGGTAGCGCCCGGCGACAGGCACGTTGAAGCCCCAGCCGTACGCTCCGGCATCGCTGAAGATGCTGGAGACCTTACCCACGGCTTCGCGCTCGCGCGTTTCCGGACTGCTATTCGGCGCACGTCCGGCGCGTACGTCGGGCTGCGCGTGTGAGTCGAGCACGGGAAACAGAAGCCGGTCGGACAACGTGCCGTTCTCGCGCGGCTGATAGCGATTCTGTCCGATGGCGTCGCGCGCGTAGATTTTCCACACCGACTTCTGCGGCCGCTCGAACGCCGCGGCCATCGCTTGGCGCATCGCATAGTCCGCCGCGGTCAGATAGCGCTCCATCTGCACGTAGGAGATGTCGAGCGCCTCGCCGCTCTTGTTGAAGCGATACGCTTCGCCGTCGAGCGGCAGCTTTTCCTTGATCTGCGCCCAAGGGATATCCAGCAGGTCCCGCAGCGCGTTCTCGTACTCATAGCTGTTGAGCCGGCGCTGAACCGCACGACCTTCTCGCGCCGTGAGCTCTTTCTCGTATGCGGTGACGGAAGCCACGATGGGTCGCGTGAATGTGGCGATGTCCGCGGGCCGGGGACGCTTCTCTTTCTTCTTGGGCGGCATCTCGCCCGTCGTGACACGATCGATGATCCTGACCCAGGTGTCCAAGTTGTCCCTGTTGTGCGGATCGAACGTCAAGAGATCGAAGTCGAGGCCGCCGTTCGCGTCTTCGTAATGGCATTCGCCGCAGTAGTCGTCGATGAACGCGAAGGATTCGTCGGTGAGCGGCTCGTCCGCAGAGGCGGGGCTGCACAGCAGCGTCGCGACGATGAAGGTCCCGAAGGTGTTGCGTCGTGAACGGCGCGACGCGGTCGATCGAGCGATGGACGTCCGAGGGGCATGCGAAAGGAGGGCATTCGTCGTCATATCGATTTGCATATCCAACGAGCGTCGATCCTTATCATATCGAGGCACCGTGCTGCTTTTCTGCGCCCATCGATACGCGCGGTGTATCGATGCTAGGCGCGCTCCGACGATAGCGCGTCGCGTTCGTCGAGTCGAACATTCACTGTTAAGTTCGGTGTACGAACGTATGCGGAATGCTGATCGAGTGATAGATATATCGCTCGGTCGGATGCTTGGCGCGAAACCGTAAGCCGCAGCGCGCTGAGTAAAGAACTCGCAGGAAGTGCGGCGCCGGAACGGCGCTTCGTGCGCTATGATGATGAACAGTGATCGGAACGCGATTGGTCAGCGTCCCAGCCGCGAACGAATTGCGCACCCATGTGACTTGTCGTTGAGGTACTAACGGATGCAGATGCATGTGAGATTTTCCACCAGAACCGCTTCGGTGATTGCACTCATGGCAGCGATGTCATTCACCGCATTGCACGCGGACGCACCCGCCACGCCCGCTGAAATACAAAAGGCGCGTCACGATCACTACCACGCGTTGGGCGAAGCGAGCAAGAAAGTCCGTGACCTCATTCGGTCGTCCAAGCCGGATTTCGCGGTACTCGAACAGGCGGCAGAGCACATCGTCGATGCATCGATCGATCAAGGCCGGTGGTTCCCCGCGGGCAGCGGCCCCGAGGCCGGCAAGACGCGCGCGTTACCCGCAGTCTGGACGAAGCCGGGCGAGTTCGCGGCAGCACAGAAGATGTTCTCGGATCGTGCGCCAACGCTGTTGGCGGCAGTGAGGGCGAAGGACGTGGATGCAGTCCGGCGCGCGTTCCGCGAAGTGGGCGCTTCCTGCAAGAATTGCCACGACACGTTCCGCGCGCCTGAAGATTGAGCGATGACGGAGAACCCGGCGTCGAGCGTGGCGCGCGTACGGATCTGGGATGTTCCGACGCGCCTCGTTCATTGGCTGATCGTCGCATCGGTCGCCACATCGTGGTGGACCGCCGAACGCGGCGATCTCGAGCTACATCGCTACAGCGGCTATCTGCTGCTGGGGCTGCTGCTCTTCAGAATCTATTGGGGCTTCGCCGGGAGCTCGAGCGCGCGGTTTGCGCACTTCGTGAAAGGTCCGCGCGCCATCGCGCGTTACCTGCGCAGCGGGTCGACGCCGTCGGTGGGCCACAACCCGCTCGGCGCCCTGAGTGTGGTCGCACTGCTGTTGCTGCTCTTGATCCAGGTCACGCTCGGATTGTTCGCGGTCGACGTCGACGGTCTCGAATCCGGACCGCTCTCTCACTACGTGAGCTTCGAAGTCGGTCGCGCGTGCGCGAAGTGGCATGAGACCGTATTCGATGTCCTCGTCTGGATCATCGTGCTGCACATCGCGGCGGTGCTCTTCTACGTCATCTTCAGGAAGCAGAATCTCATCGGCGCGATGTTGCACGGTCATCGCGAGTACGCGGAGCAGCCCGGCTCATCGATACGGTTTGCCTCCGTCACCCGCACGATCGTAGGCATCGTCTTGGCCGTCGCGCTGACATGGATGATCGCGCGCGGCCTCGAGCTCCCGTAAGCGCGTTTGCCGTCATCGCTCGCGATTGCGCGCTCATCTTCGCCTGGATCCCGGCCTACGCCGGAACGGCAATGTTGTTGAGTCGTGCCGAATTCAAACCGTGCAGGTTTTCGCGATGATGTGATACCCACCTTCGTCGCTCCGGCGGAGGCCGGAGTCCAGGCTTAGGCGCGCATGGCGCTCTGCGTTTTTGCCTGGATCCCGGCCTACGCCGGGACGACAAAGCTATTACTCAAATACGCACGGTTGTTCGCGCTTCTTCGCGCCAAACGTCGTGTCAGCGACTTTTCCCCGGACAGCAGTGGGCCTACGCCGGGACGACGAGTATTAATGCAAGGAAAGCGCAAGCTATCGGAATGCGCACTTCCAATCGCAGCCGTTAGGCGGGCTGTCGTGGGATACGGCTGCGGAAACCATCTCCAGCAAGACCTCGTGATCGTTGGAGAGCGTCAGGCCGCAGTGTAGATCCACGAGCTTCAACGCATTTCCGTCTTGCGACAAATTGGCGGCGAGCGTTTGCTCGCCATCGTTGATAATCGTAATGCGCTGCAGACGCGAAAAGTCGTACTGAGATGGGCCGCTACCGACGTTGCACTTGTCGCCGCTACGGCGTATACGGAACGTCATGTGCAACTTCCAGCCGGGTTCCAAGCGATTTGTCGCGAGCTTCCAGCCGCACTCGGTGCCGATCGGACCGCTACGTATGCGAAAGCCCAACTTACCGTTGACGTTGACGATCCCGACCGGAACCGAGCCATGGGCACCGAGCGAGTTTCCGGAGCACGTGCCCTTCTGAAGCATCTCTTGCAGATGCAGGTAGCTCTTCAATGTCCACGTGCTGCTTACAGGCAAGCGGGCAGGCGGCGGCGGTGCGCTCAGCGTCAACTGGAACGCCGGCGTGAACGACTGGAATTCCTCGCCAAACGCATTCTTCGTGCGAATCGACAGTTGGATGGTGCAGGACGAGGCTGGCTCGAACGTGCCGGTCAACATGAGGACTTGCAAGGTGTTGGGTGCGGTCCATGTCGACAAGGCCAACCCGCCGCGATAGCCCGGATGGGGGGAAGCGAGGCTGGGGATGGGGCGATAGCGACAGAACCGATCGCCTTCATGCCGCGTGACCGAGACGACCTCGCTACCCGGTACATCAGAGACGACGATCCGAGGCCCGACGGTCGTGTTATACGCCGGTCGAGTCGGCGCGAAGGAAGTGATCTTCGGCTCCATCGCTCGTACTCTGACCGCGGCCGTGGTTGCAGGTATGGTCAGGTCGCGCGTTGCCGCACCGCCGAGCGGTGCGCTCGGCGGCCGGTTCTGAACCTGCCGTGGATCCACTCTCGACAACAGCTTTAGCTGATATTGGCCCGGCCGTGCGTTCTTCTTCGCAACGAGTTGCACCGTTAGCGCGCCGTCGCTGCGTGCATTTGGACTGAGATACGCGTCGATGTGAGGCTGCACCACGCCTGCAGCGTTGACTACCTCGACCGCAGTCACTTGCGTAAAGAATCGCCCATTGAGCGTCATCGAAGCGGTCTGTCCGCCGATCGCGACCGTCGGTGACTTCGGTGTTGCCTGGTTGACGACAGGGTCGGGCGTCGCGATATCTAACGCGCGGGTTTGGATCTGCGTGCTCGGTATACGGGATGGCGTTGCGATCTGCGC
>JAAYXG010000395.1 GCA_012516015.1 Lysobacteraceae bacterium
GTCAGGTCGTGTTTCACGCGCATCTGCACGTGCTCGGCGGGCGTCCGTTGAAGGGTGCATTGGGTTGAGACTGCAGCGGCAACGGCCAGCGGAGACGGCGTGAATCGGCGTGAAAATTTGATCTGGATCGATCTCGAGATGACGGGTCTCAAGCCCGATTCGGATCACATCATCGAGATCGCCACCGTCGTCACGGATCGCGATCTCAACACGCTTGCCGAGGGACCGGTGCTCGCAATTCATCAACCCGACCACGTGCTCGATGCGATGGACGATTGGAACCGTCGGCAGCACGGCGCTTCGGGACTCGCGGCACGCGTGCGTGCGAGCACGATCACAACGGCCGAGGCAGAGCGCCAGACGATCGAGTTCCTCGAGAACTGGATCGAGCCCGGCGTATCGCCGATGTGCGGCAACAGCATTTGCCAGGATCGCCGGTTCATGGCGCGGGAGATGCCGCAGCTCGAGCGATACTTCCACTACCGCAATCTGGACGTGAGCACGTTGAAGGAGCTCGCGCGCCGCTGGGCGCCCGAAGTGTTCAATTCGTATCAGAAGACATCGACGCATCTGGCGCTCGACGACATCCGCGACTCGATCAAAGAGCTGCAGCACTATCGAACGCATTTCCTGCGATTGCCATGAAGCCGTATTCGGATGCCTGCGATCGCAATCGCGATCCGATTCTCAACGTCATCAAAGACTGGTTCGTCGCACCGGGGGAGGTGCTCGAGATCGGATCGGGCACCGGTCAGCACGCCGTGTACTTCGCAAGGCAGCTACCCCACCTGCAGTGGATTGCTACGGATCGAGCCGAGAATCACGCGGGGATCAAAGCCTGGCTCGACGAGGCGCAACTGCCGAACGTTCGCGGTCCGCTTGAGTTGGATGTGAACGAGGAGGTCTGGCCCGTCGAGCGCGTCGACTACGTTTTCAGTGCGAACACCGCGCACATCATGAGCTGGCCCGAAGTCGAGAAGATGTTCGAGGGAGTAGGGCGTGTGCTGCGTTCCGGAGGCGTGTTTTGCTTGTACGGCCCGTTCAATCGCGATGGACAGTTCACGAGCGAGTCGAATCGAGCGTTCGACGAAGCGCTCAAGGCCCGCGACCCGAACATGGGCATCCGCGATGATCGAGCGCTGAAAGCGCTCGCGCAAACGCATGCGCTCGCGTTCGCCGCGGATTACTCGCTCCCCGCGAAGAATCGCATATTGGTGTGGAAGCGGGATGCTTGAGCAAGTGGACGTGTAGAGGAGCAGACGTGAGAGCGTAGAGCAAACTGCGTTCTGACGTCTACACGTTTACATGCCTACACGCCCACCGGCCACATGTCGCCAAGGGGCGTGACGCAAGTCTCATGCCGGCCGGAGCAGAGCAAAATTGCTGTGCTATATTCGGCTCATGATCGATGAAGCGTACGCAAACGACACGTATTGCCCTGTGAGCTGGCGCTCGCGTCCGGGTAGCTTCGTCAGTTTGATGTCCTTGTACGAGAGCAACTACATCCGGCTCTCGTGGCTCGTGCCGAACTTGTTGAGCGTAAGCGGTGCGCTCGTCTCGGAAGTCGATGGCGACTGCCCGCTGCATCTCGTGCCGGGCGAGCGGAGTCGGTATACGACGACGTTTTCGCTGACCTATTTGTTCGACGAGGCGGGCGGACCCGTCGCGGATCCGGATTTGCAGATCCGCGTCTACCATGACGCGCGGCTCGCGGAAGTCCAATCGTGCGCGCGCTGGCATCGCCATTCGATGCTCGAGGCGATTCGCTCGCAGTTCGCACGCGATCTCGGCGATCGCTGGTTGCGCAACGTCATGCTGAACAAGTGGCTCGATTATTGCCTCGAGCGCGGCCACCGCTTCGCAGTCCGTGCGGCGGTTCACAGCACGTAGCGCCCCAAGATCAAGAGAATCGTGAGCTCGCAAGCGCGAGCGGGTGCACCAGTCTGCGTGCGCTCCACACTTCGGCAGTGGCATGAGTATCTCCGACCGGCTGAACACGATTCGCCAGCGCCTCGCTGGCAGCGAGCCTCCCGAGCATGAGGAGCGGCTGCTTCAGCTCTATTGGAATCGTGCGGAGCTCAAGAAGGAGTTGACTCGGCTCCAGGACGAACACTACCGCCTCCAGGAGAAGCTACGCGCGCACGAGATGGCTGCCGAGCAGGCTCGCGAGCAGTTCGCCGCGCTCGAGCAGTATCTCGGCAACCCCGAAGCCGGCGCGCACGCGCTCGTCTACTTTCAACTACGCGCTTTGTGGCGCAATTGCGCAACGAAGGTCGAGCGGTTTGCCGAGCAGCTTCAGCAGCAGCAGATGGACCGAGAACGGCGCCGCCAGTTGATCGAGTTCGACCAGGGGCGCCGTCGCCAGTTAGCGGATCTCGACCGGCGCATTCTCGATGCGCGCTCGGCCGCGGACGTGCTGGAGGCGCAGCTCAAGCTCATGAGCGGCAAGCTGGCGACCATGCGCGGCTTCTGGAACTACTTCCGTCGGCGGCGTCTCGCGGAAGAGATCGAGACCGAGCGCGCCAAATGGGATGTCGTCGCGACGCAAGTGACCGACCTCTCCGACGAGCGGGCTGATTTGGAAGAGGCCGAGGCGCCGCCGTTTCCCGGAATCTCCGTCGACGGCCGCCGTATCGTGAACACCGCGGTGATCGCCTACGCTCAGCAACTCGTTGTGGCGCTTTCCGAGGGCGGGCTTGCGATGCTCGCCAAAGAAACCACGACGAAGCGGCTGCTCGAAGTTCGCTACGGCGATCGCGAGGATTGCGGGCGTTTGCTCGCGCTGCTGCGCGATGCAGGCGCCATCGTCGAGCGGAAGGCGGCGGACCTCGTCGGCCTCAAAGAGCGAACGGACGCGCTACGCGCCAATGCGAGTTACCGCAGCGACGCGGATACCGTGCCTCTGACGGATTCGATCGGAACGCTGCCTGCGCCCACCTCGCTCGTCTCCGGACTCGAGACAGCCAACCGAGCGGGGATCAACGTGCTCGTCGACGACTACTGGGACGTGTACAAGGCGCTGCTGCAATGAGATGTAGGTTGACGGTTCACCGTTGACAGTTGACGGTCGGAGAGGAGCCGCGTGCTCTTCTTGCTGTCGACGGTCGACTGTCGGCTGCGAGCAGGCACGCCGCGCTGGAGCGGCATGCCGACAACATCACAGTGCCTTCTCCGCCGCGCCGCCAGCTTCTGCCTTCACCCGCGAGAGATACAGCCCCTGCATGCGGCTCAAGTCGGCTGCAATCTCCGTGGTCTCCTTCAGCACCGGGTCCGGCGGATCGGCATCGCCGAGATCTGCGAGCTTTTCGATCGGCGGTTGGCCGCGCGCCGCGCGCCGCTGATTTTCGCGATCCAAACGCTCCTTCTCGAGTCGCTCGCGCTCCGCGATGCGCTTCTCCAGGTTGAGCGAGAGCTTCTTCTGCGTGCGCACTTTCTCGTATGACTCGAGATCGGCAAGCAGCAGTCGGAAATCGGGATCGGTCGCGATGCGCTCCTCGTGCGCCTGCGTGAGGGCGGCCACGGCTTGCGTGAGCGCTGCTTCCTTGCCGAAGTCGACGGGGCGAATCCGATCCCAGGGCAGGGCGCTTTCGCGCGTGCTCTCGCCCACTTCCTCGGTGCTGATCGCGGTCGGCATCGCAATGTCCGGCTGCACGCCGCGATGCTGCGTGCTCTCGCCCGTGACTCGGTAGTATTTCCCGATCGTGACGGTCAACTGACCGAAGCCGGGGTCGGTGCCGAGCGCATAGCGGTCGAGCGGATAGAGATTCTGCACGGAGCCTTTGCCGAAGGTCTGTTGGCCGACGACGATGCCGCGCCCGTAATCTTGAATCGCGGCGGCGAAGATCTCCGATGCCGACGCACTGAATCGATCGACGAGCACGACGAGCGGGCCGTCCCAGGCGACGCTGGGCTCGGGATCGTCGAGCACCTCGACGCGTCCGCCGGTTTCGCGCAGCTGCACGATGGGGCCCTGCGGGATGAACAGGCCGGAGAGTGCGGTCGCCTCGGTCAGATGGCCGCCGCCGTTGCCGCGCAAATCCACGATCAACGCTTCCACGCCCTCCGCTTTGAGCTCGTCGATCAGCCTGCGAACGTCACGCGTGGTGCTGCGGTAGTCCTTGGCACCCGCGGATTTCGCTTCGAAGTCCTGATAGAAGCTCGGCACGTTGATAATGCCGACCGCGACCTCGCGGTCGTTGCGCTTCAGCTTACGCACTTCCTTCTGAGCAGCCTGCGCCTCGAGCGTCACCTTGTTGCGAACGAGCTCGAGCGTCTTCTCCGGCGATCCCGGAGCCGCGCCGGCGGGTAGGATCTGCAATCGCACGGTCGTTCCCACCTTGCCGCGAATGATCTGGACGACGTCATCGAGGCGCCAGCCGACCACATCGACCATCTTGCCCTTCTTGCCTTCGCCGACGGCGATGATGCGATCGTTTGCGTTGAGCGCGCCGCTCACTGCCGCGGGGCCGCCGGGCAGGACGTTCAGCACGGTCACGTAGTCGTCGATGAGCTGCAGGGACGCGCCGATCCCCTCGTACGAGAGGCTCATCTGAATCTTGTACTCCTCGGAGTTGCGCGGCGAGAAGTAGCTCGAGTGCGGGTCGAAGACGTGCGCGAACGAGTTCATGAACACCTCGAAGATGTCGTCGCTCGTGACCTGCTCGTTGCGCTTCTGTACGCGCTGATAGCGCTTCTCGAGGATCTCCCGCGTCTCGGGCCACGTCTTCTCGGTGAGCATGAGCGAGACGGCGTCGTTCTTGACGCGCTTGCGCCAGAGCTCGTTGAGCTCGGCCTCGCTCTTCGGCCAAGGCGCCTTCTGACGATCGAACTCGAAGTATTCGTCGACCGTGAAATCGGGCTCGGTATCGAGCAGCTGCAAGGCGTAGGCGATACGCTCACGGTTGCGCTGCTGAAAGCGGTTGAAGATCGCAAATACGGGCTCGAGCTGACCGGAGATGACCGCGTCATCGAGCTGATAGCGGAATCGTTCGAATTCGGCGATGTCGCTCGCGAGGAAGTAGCTGCGCGACGCATCGAGCTGCTCGAGGAACCGATCGAGCACGAGCGAGGAAACCGGATCGTTGATCGGGGATTGCCGATAGTGCGAGCGCTCGATGACGTTGCTCACGAGCTTGCTCACGCGGCGATGGCGCTCCGTCGGCGCCAGATCCTGCGAGCTCGTCGTAGCGACCGCTCTCGCGACGGGCGCTTGCGCCGTACCCGCGAGGAGTCCGCACACGACCAGAAGCGCGGGCAGGCTGAAAAATAGAGTGGTGCGCCGACGTCTCGGAGCGGTGGGGGCGTGTTCCTTTGAAGCCGGCTGGTACACTGTTTCGATTCCTCGTTGAACGGCAGAGCCTAGGCGGGCAGCACCGAATCACATTATGGCGAAGGCTAGAGAGACACCGCACACCGATCAAGTACGCGGCCCCCGTAAGCTTGCCAGCTCGAGGGTGAACTGATGCGCCCGTTCGCCGTACTGAATGCGATCATATTCGGCTCCGCCGCCGCCATAACGTTCGGTCTTGGGGGCGTGATCTTCATTTTCCTAGTCCTGAGGGGGCGGCACCCGGAAGTGCTCGGCGAATTCGGAGCGCTGCTACAGGGCGCAGGGATGTTTTCGCTCCTCACCATGGCAGCGGGGGCGAGTCTGTTTGCCACTCTGAAGCGCCTGACCTGGCGGCACGTTGCGCAAGCCGGGATGTGGATATGCGTGTTGGCATTGGCGATCTTGTACTGGCCGCGCTAGCAGCCAGACATGGGGGAAACCCCTAAAACCGCCTCCGGTGTCCATGGAAACGATCAATCGAGACGCTTGGACTAAGCTCTTGCACGGCTTCAGACGAGCGGTCCCGGAGGGGGCCGCCCGAGAGAGCTGACCGCGGGGCCGGTAGCTTAGCGCAGATTCGTGCGTTCCCACGCGTTGCGGCGTTCGAACGCACCGCTATTGTAGGGATCGAACCCCTTTTTCTTCTGCCGAGCATCGAGCACAGAGGCAGGACGCGGAGCGGACGGGCTCGCCGTCTTCTGTCCCGTTAGCGCGGGTTGCGGGGGGAACCGCGCCGGCTCGTCGTCCTCGTGCTCCTTCTTCCGTCCGCCAAACCACTTAGCGAACCACATACGTCGTCGACCCTTCCCAACCAAAAGCAACCACAAATCAACAGTTTCTTCTTGTTATCGCGAACGAAAGATTACCGTGTGCTGCGCCGTGGCAAGCAGCTGAAGCGTGAGAGTGTGAGCGCCGTCACGTTTTTAATGCCGCATTTGTAAGAGTGGGATCATTCGAGCGACACGCGCGGCTCGACTCTCGGCTGTCCACGCGCAGCGGCGGGCGGGCTGCGACCCTCGGGCTCTACGTCCTCGTCCGACGGATGGGCCCGAATGTCGAGAAACAGCAGCCTCAACAGACTGATCAATACGAGCGGACCTAAGGCCAAGGACCATGCGCGGGCCGAGGGTTCGACGAGATCGCCAAAGAAATCCGCGTAAAAGCGCCCGAGACCCGAGCCCTCGCCATAAGGTCCGAGGAGCAGGATGCCGACCACATAGATCAGGGCAGGCAATACGAATAGGCCGATGCCCAGCCAAATGCTGGCGAAGACGATCTCGAAGCGCACTCGCCGCCGCGCGGGGGATTCGTATCGCTCTGAAGCTGGAGGAGCTGCGTTCATGTCATCTTCGACTGGCGCGTCGCTATGGAAGTTGCGCGCGCATGTTGGCGGCTCGAAGCGCGGCTCGCAAGTCGCCCGTGGGCAGACGCGCGTACGAGCGTTCAACTATGATCGGGCGAGCGCAACGAGCAAGAGAGATTTTCCGTGGCATCGAATGACGCATCGCTTCGTACCGCAGTCGTCGGCGTCGGCTATCTGGGGCGGTTTCACGCGCAGAAGTACGCGCAACTGCCGGGATCGCGCTTGGTCGCGGTCGTGGATGCGAATCCGGAAGCCGCCGCCAAGGTTGCCGCGGAGCTCGGCGTCGAAGCCCTCGAGGATTATCGTGCGCTTGCTGGCCGCGTCGACGCCGTGAGCCTCGCCGTTCCGACGCCGCTCCATCACCGCATCGGCTGCGAGTTGCTGGAGCAGGGCATTCACGTGCTGATCGAGAAGCCGATCGCGACGACGGTGCAGGAAGCGCGGGAGCTCATCGAGCTCGCGCGCCGAAGAGGGTGCGTGCTCCAGGTCGGCCACCTCGAGCGGTTCAATCCTGCGGTCGTGGCGGCGATTGCGAGGCTGCAGCGGCCGCGCTTCGTGGAGTCGCATCGGCTCGCGCCTTTCAAGCAGCGCGGCACTGACGTGAGCGTCGTGCTCGATCTCATGATCCACGACATCGATCTGATTCAGGAGCTCGTCGGCGCGCCGATCGACAGTATCGATGCGATCGGCGCGAGCGTATTCTCGGGCGAGATCGATATCGTGAATGCGCGAATCAAGTTCGAGGGCGGTTGTGTCGCGAATACGACGGCGAGCCGCATCAGCCTCAAGCAAGAGCGCAAGATCCGCATCTTCCAGGACGATGCCTATCTATCCATCGATATGCAGCAGAAGATCCTGAGCGTGATCCGCAAGAAGGAAGCCGCGGCCACAGTCGAATCGCCGGCCCAGGTGTCGATCGAGGAAGAGTCGTTCGATCAGGGCGATGCGCTGCGCGAGGAGATCGCATCATTCCTCGATGCGATTCGCACGCGCAGTGAGCCCGTCGTCACCGGCGAAGACGGCCTGCGCGCGCTCGAGACGGCGATGCGCATCACCGAGCTCGTGCAGCGCTCGGCTTTGGGAGAAGAA
>JAAYXG010000396.1 GCA_012516015.1 Lysobacteraceae bacterium
ACCTCGCCTCACGGCGACGCAGTTACCTTCGACTACGAGGTCATGGCTTGCCTCGACGCGGACTTGCACCGCGCTGATGTGATGCCCTCTCGGGCGCACGGACTCCGGCCTACGCCGGAGCGACGAAGGTGGGTATCCAATTTTCCCCGGACAGCCGTGCGCCTCCGCGAGGGCGACGCCACGTAGGCGTCGGCTTAGCGTGCTTGGCGAGAGTCAATTCTTCTCTTCAGGCGGGCTTCGCGGGGCGTAGGAACCCGATCGCCACCGGCACGAGCGATGCCACGATGATGATGATCGTGACGATGCCGAAATTGTCTTTGATAATCGGCACGTTCCCGAAGAGATAGCCGCCCCAGATGAACGACGTCACCCAAGCGAAGCCGCCGGCGACATTATAAAGCGCGAATCGTCGCCGCTGCATCGAGCCCACTCCCGCGACGAACGGCGCGAACGTGCGAATGATCGGCACGAAACGCGAGAGCACGATCGTCTTGCCGCCGTGCTTTTCGTAGAACGCCTGCGTCTTGAGCATGTAGTCCTGCTTCAACCACGGAATCGTTCCGCTGAACGCGCGCGGGCCGATCGCGCGTCCGATGCGGAAATTCGTTTCGTTGCCGAGGATCGCGGCCGCCATGAGCAGCAGCCAGAGCCAAAGCGCGCTCAGCGTACCCGTTTCATCAACGGCGGCGAGCGCACCCAATGCAAATAGGAGCGAATCGCCGGGCAGAAACGGCGTCACGACCAAGCCCGTCTCGCAGAAGATGATCGCGAAGAGAATCGCGTAAACCCAGATGTGGTACTGAGCGACGAGTTCGGTCAGGTGACGGTCCAGGTGCAGAATGAAGTCGATGAAGGACGCGATGAGTTCCATATGGATCCATGTGGCTCGAGTGGCCCGTCTAGGAGCTCGACGAAGCCAGACTCGCAAGCTCAGCGTATTCACGCTCGGATTGGACGACTACGCTGCGCGCTCGCGCAGCACTTCTTTGACTCGATTGTGCTCGTCGACGAGAACGATAACGGGCTTGTGCGTCTCGAGTTCCGCGTCCGTGTACGCCGAATACGCGCAAATGATCAGTAGGTCCCCAACGGTCGCTTTGCGTGCGGCGGCCCCGTTCAACGAGATTTCGCCGGAGCCCTTCGGCGCCTCGATGATGTACGTCGTGAAGCGCTCGCCGTTCGAAACGTTGTAGAGCTCGATGTATTGGTACTCCCGCAGGCCCGCGATCTCGAGCAAACCGGCGTCGATCCCGCACGAACCCTCGTAGTCGAGGTCCGCTCGCGTGACCCGAACGCGGTGCAATTTAGCCTGAAGGAAGGTTCGTAGCATGACGTTTAGACCTGAGATGACATGCTCGCGGCTGCCCCGGAGCTGACAGCGGCGCAGGCTGCGGCCTCGCAACCTGCATGTCAAGAACTGCTTTCTCCGGCGTTCCTGGTCGCTGCCGCGACCAAGCGCTCCAATAGCGGCCCGAGCTCGCGCTCGACCAGCAGAGCGGCACGATGCCTCGGTCGAAGAAAACCGTGAAGGACGGCTTGATCCAGGAAGGCGACGAGCGGGTCGTAGTAACCATTGAAATTGAGCAGTCCGCAAGGCTTGCGATGCAACTCGAGCTGCGTCCACGTCCATGCTTCGAACAGCTCATCCATCGTGCCGATCCCGCCCGGAAGCGCGAGGAAGGCATCGGACAGCTCTCCCATCAGCCATTTGCGCTCGGACATTGTCTGAACGACGTGCAGCTGCGTGAGCCCGACGTGCCCCACCTCCTTATCGAGCAGCATCTGCGGAATCACGCCAATCACTTCGCCGCCGGCCTGCAGCGCGGCATCGGCGAGCGCGCCCATCAAACCGACGCGTC
>JAAYXG010000397.1 GCA_012516015.1 Lysobacteraceae bacterium
GAGCGTGCCGTCGGCCGCGTCGTAGCGCAGGGGAATGCGCGTGAACTCGCCGTTCTCGTACCCGTAGCTCTCCCCATCGTCCTCGTAGAGATCGAAGCTGCCGTCGGCGCCCGTGAACACGAGCAACGTGATCGGTGCGTCCGGCTTCTCGGAGGTGTATTGGATCTCCGGCCCGACCGGCACGATGGATCCCGCGCGCACGTAGAGCGGCATGCGACCGAGCGGCGCCTCCGCGTCGAGCGTTTGGCCGCCCTCGAGCTTCTTGCCGGAGTAGAAGTCGTACCAATCCGCGCCGGCAGGCAGATAGACACTGCGAGCACGCGCTTTGTACGTCGTGACAGGCGCGACCAGGAACGCCTTGCCGAACAGATATTGATTGCGAACGTCGAGCGCCGCCTCGTCGTGCGGGAAGTCCATCGCGAGCCCGCGCATGATCGAGCCGTCGCGATGATAAGTATCCGCAGCGAGCGTGTAGATGTACGGCATCAGCCGATAACGCAGACGGTCGTACCACACGAGGCTCTCATAGATCTCGGAGCCTGCCGGCGCGAGGTTGTAGATTTCGCGAGACGGATACTCGCCGTGCGAACGGAAGATGGGTGCGAACGCACCGAACTGGAACCAGCGCAGGTTGAGCTCGCGCCACTCCGCGAGATTTTCCGGCGTCGGCCTCTGCGTGTTGTAGCGGCTCTCGTTCGAGAAGCCGCCGATATCGAACGTCCAATTCGGCAGGCCCGAATAGCTCGTGCTCACGCCGGCGGAGATCTGATCGTAGAAATCTTCCCAACGGGAAACGATATCGCCGCTCCATACCGCCGAGGCGTAGCGCTGAATGCCGGCCGTGCCCGAGCGCGTGAGGATGAACACGCGCTTGTCCGGGCGTGCGGCGCGCGCCCCTTCGTAAACGCCGCCCGAGTGGACGAGCGCGTACGTGTTGAAGTATTGCTCGACGGGCCCGAGCGCCGTCGGCCCAATGCGTTCCTTGATCGAATCGATGTCCAGGTTCGAGTGCACGTCGGGCTCGGTCGCGTCCATCCACCAAGCATCGATGCCGAGCACGCCGAGCTTCTCGTTCACCTGGCGCCAGTAGATGTCGCGCGCGGCTTTCGAGTACGGATCATAGAACGACGATAGATAGCCTGGGCCGACCCAATCCTTTGCGCCCGCCTCGATGTTGCCGCGGTACATGAAGCCCGCTTCGTCGAGTTCCTTGTAGTTCTCGGTCGTGGGATAGAACTTCGGCCACACGGAGATCATCAGGTGCGCGTTCTGCCGATGAACTTCATCGACCATCGCTTGCGGGTCAGGGAAACGCGCCGGATCGAATTCGTGCGAGCCCCAGTCGTCTTCTCTCCAGTAGAACCAATCGAGCACGATGTTATCGAGCGGAATTTTGCGCCTGCGATATTCCGCGACGACATCGAGCAGCTCCTTCTGGCTCGTATAGCGCTGGCGGCTCTGCCAGAAGCCGTACGCCCATTTCGGCAGCATGACGGCTTTGCCTGTGAGCTCGCGATAACCCGCGATCACGTCATCCTGCGACTCGCCCGCGATGAAATAGTAGTCGACCGCGCGCGCCACGTCGGACGTGAACGTGATCGAACGGCGCTCGGCTTCGGGCAGCGGATCGTTGTGGAGCAGCGCGATGTAGCCGCCCTCGGGAATCCACTCGAGCTTGAACCGGACCGGCGCGCCCGCCTTCATCGGCACTTCGACATTGTGATACCAAGGGTTCCAGTTCTGCCGCCAGCGATCGAGCACCAGCTCGCCGTCGAAGTACACCTTGAAGTAGCCGCTCGCGTACACGCGAAACTTGTGTACGCCGTCCTTCGCGCTTTCGAGCGATCCTTCCCAGGTCACCGTTTGGTTGTCCAGGATGTTCGGCGGGGCACCGGCCGCGGGCTCCTCTGCCTTGAGCGTTTCCTTCGGCCACGTGAAGCGGTCGCGAATGTGCTTGTAGTTGATGTCCTTCTCGACGCGCTCCAACTTCAGCTTGCCGTCGACGAAGTAGCGCGCCGTGAAGCCGCCCTCTTCTCCGTTCGCGTCGCGGATCTCGAGATCGCGGGAAGCAAGCCCGTACGGCTTCGGATTGCCGATGCGCGTGATGCCGTTGTTGTCCCACAGGATGCCGTAGTTGCGTGCCGAGACGATGAAGGGTACGGCGATATCTATGTTGTGCTGAGCGAGCTCGACGTCCTCGCCGTTGAGGTTGAGCTGAGCGTTCTGATGCTGCCCGGAACCATAGAACGCCTCGTCCGTGCCGGCATTGAAACGCCGCGTGACGCCGAACGCGGGCTGCTCGCTCGCGGCCTCCGCAAGAAGCACGTTGCCGTCGGGATCCTTGAAACTGACGGTACCGTTCGCGAGCGAGACGTGCGCGGCGAGCTTGCCGGTCGTGAGCACGACCTCCACGTCCCGCCTCTCCACTTCGAATGCCGGTGTCGCCTCCGCGGGTTCCACGACCATCAAGCTCTTCGGGAGCTCGAGGTTCGCATCGTTGACCGAGGTCACGCGCACAGTGCGATCGGTGCGCACTTCCAAGCGCACGCGGCGCTGCGCATTCTCGGCCGGCGTGACGACGACGCCGATTTCGTTTTGAACGAACGACCCTTGCGGCGTCCCGGACGTGCAGCCCGCCACGACGATGATCCAGAACCAGCGTGAAAGCATTTGAATAGATCCCCTCGAGTCACTTGACGATTGTCTATCGAAGCAGCGCCCTCTCCCGGGTCGCCCGACCCGCAGGCACGTGCGATGCTCAGCTTGCATTCTTCGCGCGCATTTCCGCATCCCCCGCGCAGCCGGCCGACGCTATTCTCGGCATTCTGCGGATGCCGTTCTCCCGGCGCGCCAATGACCCCGGGATGCGCCGCTCGCCGCTCCGGCATCGTCGGCTCGCGCAGGGGAAGCCGAGGGTGTCGGAGCGGCATTTTTCTTTCGAGACGGACGATTCGAGGGCGGCGGGACGAGGGTTCTCTTGCTCTACCATCCCGTCAGTTCCGCTTATCCTGTCCCGATTCCGGCTTCGATTCAAACGAACACAGACGAAGCACGGCACCGTTGCGATCAGGGCGTCCATGCCCCGGCCCGTCGAGATCGCGACCTCGCCCCGCGACGCTCGGTCAGAAGGTCACGCGCACCGTCGCCGCGATACGCCGATCGAATGTGAACCACGCATTGCGATAGAGGCGATTGTCGAGGTAGTCCACGTTGTAGTCAGGCGTCGCCCCGTCCGCGGCCAACGAATACTTGTAGGGACCCACGAGCAAGCGTTGTGTCGTATTGCTGATGTTGTTCGCTTCCAATCCGACTTGGACGTGGTCGTTGATGCGGAAGAAGACCGAGGCGTCGAGCTTCCCGAAGTCATCGTTCCATACCGTGCCTTTGCCGTCGCCGTCCGTCGTCGTGAGCAGCCAACGTTCGCGCCAGTTGTACGCAAGGCGCGCCTCGATCGGGCCGCGTTGATACATGAGCATGAGGTTGTAGGCCTTCGGCGAAAGACCCTCGAGCGGCAGATCGGGCGGGGTTGTATCGCCGGCGGTCGGTCCGGGCGCGCCCTTGCTGTCGACATAGGTGTAGTTACCCTGGAAGCCGAGACCGCTCAGAATGCCCGGGAGGAAATCGAAGAACTGTGAATAGCCGACCTCGAATCCCTGGATGATGCCCTTGTCGCCGTTGATCGTCGTCTGCACCAGCCAATCTCGGCCGAAGATGTTCTGCGACTCCGTGCCGGAGATGAAATAGTCCTTCACGTCCTTGTAGAAGACCGTCGCCGTCAGCGCGCCCTGCTGCGCGAAATACCACTCGAGCGCGGTATCGAACTGCGTGGCACGCATCGGCTTGAGCCACGGATTGCCGCCGCTGCCGGTGAACGACGCGACCGTTTGCGAAATCGGCGTCGGCGGATCGGTCGTCGTGTCGTTGACGACCTCGACATCGCCTCCCAACGAGACGTTCGCGCGCAACTGATCGAACGTCGGCCGCGCGATCGCCTTCGAGAACGCGAAGCGCCACTGCAGATCGGGCGTGATTTTCAACCGCAGATTCAGGCTCGGCAGCACATCGGAGTAGCTTCCTTCCTGGGTGACCGCGACAGAGGCGCCGGTCCCGAGCGCCGCAACGTCGGGCGCCAACAACGCGTACGAGGTCCAGTCGGGCTGCTGCGCGTATCCCGACGCGGCGGTTTCGGTTCGCACATAACGCACGCCGATGTTGCCGTCGAGCGGCAGCGTGCCAACATCGCCCGCGAAGCGCAGCAGCAGATAACCCGCATACGTGTCTTCACTCTGACGATTGGCGTCCTCGGGCAGGAAGGTATCCGGTTGCCACCCGGATCCCGGACCGTTGACGTGCGCTTGCGCGATCAAATCGCCGTTGTTCTTCAAGTTGCGCACGAGATCGTCGCTCGCCACCCACAGACCGCCCGGTAGATTCGTATCGCCGCGGTAGAAATTGTCGAACGTGAAGAAGCGCGAGTGACCGGTGAGATACTGATCCATCGGCGCCACTTGTCCCGGCCAGCCGCCGGCAGAGTTCCCCATCCACCACTCGGTGATCGGCTGCCAGTTGTAGCCGGTGTCCTTGTTGGTCGCGTTGCGATCGGTCGCGCGCACGCCGGCCCGCAACGATTGCAGCCAACCGGACTCGATTCGATAGTTCATGTCCAATCGCGCGGAACGCTCGTCGCCGACGTTGTCTTGCGTCATATCCATGCCCGCGGCCCAGTAGTAGTTCGCGGGATCGGTCATGTAGTCGGCGTTGACGATCGAGACCCGCGGCAGCCTGCCGCTCAGATCGACGTCCAACGCATCCGGCCACACGGCCGTGTTCACGGTGTAGTCGTGATTGTCCGCTTGCGCCTTGACGTACTGCGCGTCGAACGAGAACGACAACCGATCCGTCGCATCGAAGCGGAAATTGAGGCCGACGTCGGTCGTGCGTTGATGCATCTGCGCCACGCGGGTCGTCGCACCCGTCGGAATGTGTGCCGCGCCGGGCTGCAGAATGCGGACGGTATCCGCGAGCAACGGGTCATCGACCCATGTCAAATCCGCATGCGTCGTCACGAGCCGTCCGGAGACGAAGTTGCCGTCGGCATCGAACGTAGCGGTCGTGCCGGGCGCAATCGCGGTGTCGTACGAGCCGGCTTGGAACCAGGCCGAATGCTCGATCCAGTTCATGGTGTAGTCGGAATGCAGCGCTTGCAGGCTGAGCTCGGTGCGATCCGTCGGCCGCCACTGAAATGCAATCGCGCCGCCGACGCGCTCGCGATCAAAATCGAGCTCGCTCCAGCGCGCACCCGCCGGCAGATAGACGCATGAGAACGTGCCGCCCGTCATCGATGGACAATCGACGGCATTGCTCACCGATCCGACCAACGCAGTCGCATCGCGCCGGAACGGACGGCCGAATTGGATACTGTCCGTGCGCGTCGCAAGCTCCGAATACGCGGCATTGAGCAGCAATCCCATCTCGCCGATGCCCGTGTCCCAGCGGTTGCTGAAGAGCATCGAAGCCTGCGGCTTCGTCTTCTCGGCGAAATCCCCGTAGTTCACGCTCGCGGTCGCACCGAACACCATCCCCGGAGAATCGAACGGCTTGCGCGTGCGCAGATTGACCGTGCCCGCGATGCCGCCTTCGATCATGTCCGCCGACGGATTCTTATAGACGTCGACGCCTGCCATCAGCTCCGACGGTACGTCTTCGAAGCTGAGACCACGCGTGTTACGCGCACTGAACACATCGCGTCCGTTGAGCTCGCTACGAACCTGCGTCATGCCTCGGATCACGACGCCGCTCCCCTCCGCGGAGAAGCGATTGGTGTCGTTTGGGGCGAACAGGTGATCGATCGCGATACCCGGAATGCGCTGCAGGGTCTCGGTCACGGTGCGATCCGGCAGCGCGGTGATATCGACTGCCGCAACGGAATCGACGATCTGTTCGGCGTTGCGTTTGATCTCTTGAGCGGATTCGATGCTCTGGCGAATGCCCGTGACGATGACCTCATCCAACTCCACGGTCTCGGCCGCATGCGCGGTCGTCATGAAGGACGTGCCCACCGCGAGCAAGACGCCGCCGCGCAAGACTCGTGCAACCGCAGACCCCACGCTGCGCTCGCGCCCAGAAGCCGTCAAATACCGTGCGACCATTGAACCCCCCGAGAATACTTGTATTGATCTACGCGACACTCACGACACTCGCGCAATCGCTCGCGTTAGCGATTCGAGAGTAGCGGCCAGGCAGTGCCCCCAGCGATGCGGCCTACGAAAGAAGCGATACCGTTAGCGCATCGCTGAACGCGCGCATGACCGCTGCCATTCATCTATGCAACACGCCGCTCGGTTCTATCGGTGCCCGCGACCGCCGCTTCGAGCGCTTCGCAGACGACACACGCCGCCGGAGACAGCAACCCATCCTTGCGAGTGATGATTCCGAACGAATCCATGTCGCAGGAGAGCGAAACGGGCAGCACCGAGACGAGCCCGCAGGAGGCGTAGTACTCGGCGACATCTCGCGCGAGGATTGCCAAGTAGTTCGTTTCTTCGAGAAGCCGCGTCACGACCATCGGCGAGACGGCCTCGATGAGCTTCTTGGGCGATGGATAGCCCGCTTCGCGAAACATGAGATCGAACCGATGGCGCAGGACGCTATCGACCTGAGGAACGACCCAGGGTAGGTCCGCAAGCTCCTGCATCTGAAGATCGCCGCGCGCGAGCAGCGGATGGCCTTTGCGCACGACCGCGCAGACAGGCTCGTCGGCGAGGCGCCGGTAGTGATAGCTCGACGTATCGTGTCGATCCAGCAAGCGCCCGACCATGACTTCGATTTCACCCGCCTGCAGCGCCTCGAGCAGCCGATTGCTCGATTCGACCTGCAGCCGCACGCGAACTAGCGGATACTCGCGGGCGACGCTCGCGATCGCGCGAGGAACGAAGCTGATGGCAGGGCCGGAAATGGTGCCGACATTCACGTGTCCGGTCTGACCGGACTTGAGCAGATCAATCTCGCTCGCGGCCTCGCGTAGACTAGTGAGCGCGATGCGCGCGTGACGTATTACGGCCTTACCGTACCAGTTTGCGCGCACGCCCCGGGGCAGACGATCGAAGAGTTGCGAGCCGATGATCTCTTCCAGATCGCTCAGGAGGCGCGACGCGGCCGATTGCGACATGTTCAGCATCTCGGCCGCTTTGTGGATGTTCCCTTCCTCCCCGATGGCGGTGAGCAGCAGGAGGTGCCGCGTTCTGAGCCGCGCGCGAATGAACCATGGCGTTGCGGGAATGCCGTCCTGAGCGTTCGTGGCGCCTTGGCCGCGATTGAGGCGACGTGTTGCTCGAGGCGTAACCATATCGAAAGATTCCGGATGGCTTTCGCCGGAACCTAGCGGCACGCACGAGAGGAAGTAAGTTCAATCTTGTACACGCAGGTTTCGCGACCGAATCCTTGACGTACATTGTTGATTTGGCACAACGTTTCACGTTTCATCACCACGAGGTGAACGCGCGTGTAACGTACGCGCGTACGAGGATCGGCATGGGGTGACATGAGTTCGCAAGACGCTGAACGACGAGAGCTCGAGCGAGTGGTCGAGCTTCTCGGCCGCAACACTCGGCCGGGCCGCCTGTTGGCCTATGTCGGCGCAAAGTACTTCGAGCCGCAAGCCGAGCAGCTCACCGAATTCACCATCGCGACGGAGGTGTTCGGCCGCTCCGCGAAGGATTTCGATCCCACGCAGGACGCCGTCGTGCGCGTCGAAACGCATCGATTGCGCAAGAAGCTACGCGAGCTCTACGAGAAAGACGGCGATACCCACGATCTGCAGATCTGTCTCCCTGCCGGCTCTTACGTACCGAAGTTCGTCGCCGCGCCCGAGCAGGAAGCCGCGAAATCTCCGACCGGTCAGGCTGACGCGGACGCCGCACAGAGCGCCACGACTCGGCGGAAGGCGCTTTATTTCACGTCTATCGCCGGCGCGATCGGTGCGATCGCGCTCGCGGTCGTGCTGCTCGACGGCTTCAGGAGCGCGCAAAGTCCGCCGCCAGCAGCGACGGCCTCGCTCGTGGAAGCGCCAACGATCGCGGAAACGGGTGCGAAGCTCAGCGAAGTTCACGTCATGGCCGGCTACAGCGGCAGCGAGGTTATCGACAATTCCGGCGTGCGCTGGACACCGGATCGCTTCTTCACGGGCGGGGGGCCCTGGGCATTGGACCGCGGGTTCATTCGCGGCACGAGCCGGCCCTTTCTGTTCGCCAATTGGCGGGCCGGCGAGTTCAGCTACGACATCCCGCTCGAGCGCGGCACCTACGAGCTGCGGCTCTTCTTCGTGTCTCCGCATCGCGTGGGCGACGAGAAGCTCGCGAGCTTCGATGTTGCGTTGAACGGCAAACCCTTGCTCACCGCATACGACGTCAACGTGAGCGCTCGCGGTGCCGACGTCGCGGACGAGAAGGTGTTCAAGGACGTGAGGCCGGATGAAGATGGATTCGTACGACTGCGCTTCACGAACCAGATCGGCACACCTGCAGTGAGTGCTTTGGAGCTCGCGCCGGGCACGCCGCGCAAGCTGAAGCCGATTCGGATCATCACGCAACCCACTTCGTACGTCGACCACAAGGGTCGGCGCTGGCGTGCGGATGACTACTTCTTCAACGGCTTTCGCTCGACCGAGCGGCACACCGTGAGCGGCACCGACGATCCGGAGCTATTCAGCGCGGAGCGCTACGGACATTTCAGCTATGCGATCCCCGTCGACACGCGCGGCCGCTATACCGTCGTCCTGCATTTCGCGGAGTTCTACTTCGGGCCGCAACGTCTGGGCGGCGGCGGCGCGGGCAGCCGTGTGTTCAACGTCTTCTGCAACGGCAAGACGCTGCTCGAGAACTTCGACGTTTACAAGGAGGGCGGAAGCCTGCGCCTCGTGACGAAGACGTTCACGAACATCAAACCTTCCGCACAGGGCAAGATCAATCTCACGTTCGAACCGGTCGTAAACAATGCGACGATATCGGGCATCGAGATTCTGGATGAGTCGGCTTGATCGCGGCCCCAGCGACAACCGTGGTCCTTCTAGCGCACATGCATCGGAACCCGCGTTGAACCCAGACGTTCACGCGAGGTGAAGCACTCTCCAGCGCGCGTCGCCCTTCATGGGCTCTTCCTGCTCTTCGCGGCGGCGTATGCCGCTGTCGCGCTGCTGTGCGCGGCTTCCGGCACCTGGCTGCTGCTTCGAGCCGGGATGAATATCTTGCACGCCGCTCGTTCCGTCGCGGACGGTGGGGCAACGACGCTCATCGTCATCGAGAGCATTGGGCTGCTCGCGATCTCGCTGGTTGCTTTCGAGATCGCGCAGACGATCGTCGAGGAACAAGTCATCAGGCGCGCGCACGTGAGCGCGCCCACGCGCGTGCGCCGCTACTTGTCGCGCTTCTTCGTCGTCATCGTCGTTGCTACCGGAATCGAGATGCTCGTCATCATCGTGAAGTCCTTGCAGACCGACTTGTCCGGCGTGCGTTACGCGGCGGCGATGGGTCTGGCCATCGCCGCGCTCCTCGCCGCCTGGGGTGCATTCGTGCGGCTCAATCGATCCGCCGAGGATCTCGAGCCGGAGGCCATGGACGAAGCGAAGCGCGAAGACGAGAAACTGCCGTCAGGCTGAGCTCGGGCGCGAAGCGACGGCGAGTCACTCGCCGACCGGACGATACGCCTCGAGCAGATGAGCATGCTCGGACTTCATGTGCGCGTCCATCCAGTGCGGGTAGCTGACGTAAACGACCTCGGTGTCGTCTTCCGCTGCCTCATAGGCAATGGCGGTGCCTTTCGTGAGAAAGATGATCTCCCCCGCCCGCGCGGTCGTCGCACCGTCGCTCGAGCGGACGGTGAGCGCACCTTTTGTGACGATGAGCGCCTCGTCGTACGTGACGACCCATTCGTTTCGCTCGCCCTTCTTCTGATTGCGATAGAAGCCGACGCTCATGTGCTCGCTGTTCGAAGCGTCCAAGACGTCGCCGACGAAAATCGGGCGGTCGGCATACCGATAGTACTTGGCGTCCTTGCTCGTGAAGTGTCGCACGCTCATGGCAGTACTCCTTGAAACGACTTTGGCTGAGACGACTGTGGCTCTAGACTGGAGTGCGCAAGTGTCCGACTAGCTGCGCTCGACCGCCTCATCGGCGACGGCGATCGCTTCGATCTCGATCATGGCATCCTTCGCGTAGAGCGAGCTCACCTCGACGATCGTGTCCGCCGGATAGGGCGATGAGAAATACCGGCCGCGAAGCTCCACGACCTCCGGGAAGTGCGACATATCGGTGAGGAAGATCGTGACCTTGACGACGTTCGCGAGGC
>JAAYXG010000398.1 GCA_012516015.1 Lysobacteraceae bacterium
CCGCAACGCGCGCACCAAGTCGAGCTTTTGCGACGGCATGCAACGCGCCACGACGTCGATATCACCCAAGGTTGCGTCACCCTCTCCTTTTAGGTGCTCGACTAGATCCGCGCCTTCGATGACGCGCGGCGGATCCGCGCCGATGCCGGCCTTCTTGGCGATCGCTCGCGCCGTCGCGGGATGATCGCCGGTCACCATGATGACGCGAATGCCGGCATCGCGAGCGCTCTTGACGGCTTCGGCGGCGGTCGCCCGCAGCGGATCCGCGAACGCGAGCAGACCGAGCAGGACGTAGTCGCGATCGGGCTCTCCACCTGGCCAGTTCGACAGCTCCAAGCATGCGCAGGCGATGACCTTGTGCCCTGATGAAGCAAGCTCGATCGTTCTGCGTAGCCACTCGTCGCGCTCCGATTGCGAGAGCGCTGTCATACCGAGAATCGTCTCGGGCGCACCCTTGGCCGCTGCGACCGTGCGGCCTCGATCGTCGCGGACGATGTTGACCTCGCGCCGTCGATCTTCGCCGAAGGGGAAGGATGCGATGCGCTGCGCGTTTGCGTTCGGCACCCGCTCTCGGATCGCGCGATCCATCGGGTCCGCGCTCTCTCGCCGCGATGCAAACGCAGCGATGTGCAGTAACTCGTCTTCCGAGGCATCGCTCGCTGGGAGCACATGCGTGAGCCGCAAGCGCCCTTCCGTCAGCGTGCCTGTCTTGTCCGAACAGATGCAGGTCACGCGCCCGATGTTCTCGACGACGACCGCCCGGCGCACCAAGGCTTGACGTCGTGCCAAGCGATACACACCGACGCTCAGAAAAAACGCGAATACGACCGGAAACTCCTCGGGCAGCGCTGCCACGGCGAGCGTGACCGCACTCAGCAGCGCATCGAGCGCACCGTGGCCCTGGAGATATCGCGTGACGCCGAGCGCCACACACAGGATGGTCGCCACGACCAGCAGTGCGATCACGAGCGAGGTGAGCGCCTTCTGCAGAGGGGTCCGCTCATGAGCGCCCGCCTGGGCCGAGCGGACGATCTCACCGTAGAGCGTCTCCGAACCCGTGAACACGACGCGAAGGTGTGCCTCGCCCGTCAGCAGACGCGTTCCTGCCGCAGCCCAGTGATCGTGCTCGATGGAAACTTCCCGAGACTCGGTCTCGACGTCGCATCGCATGGACGCCGAGTCGAACGGTCGCTTGCGCACAGGCAATGCCTCGCCGGTCAACGCCGATTCGTCCGCCTGCAAGTTCGTACCGCCGATCAGAACGCCGTCTGCCGGAAAGGACTCCGCAGCGGCAACGATGACCACATCGCCGGGGACGATTTCTCTAGCGGGGATCTCGACCGTCACACCGTCCCGCATGACGCGCGCTCGCGCGGCGAGCCGCCCCGCCAAGCCCTCCGTGCTCGCCTGTGTGCGCCGATGAAGATAGGCGTCCATACCGATGATCGGGACGAGCGCGACCGCAAGAATCGACGCTTCGACATAGTCGCCGAGCCACGCGAACAGCGAGGCCGTCGCCGCAAGGAACCAAATCATGGGATCGCGCGCGGTGTCTCGTGCGACATCGCGCCAGCCCGAGGGCGCTGCCACGACGATGTCATTGCTGCCGAACCGCTCGCGGCGGGCGATGACTTCCGTCGTCGTGAGTCCGCGCGGATCGCCCGCCAGGAACACGGCTCTGTCCGCAGATACTTTGTGAAGCATGCGCGCACGGCGGCGTCGGGTGATCGCGCTACTGTACACGTCGTCATCGGCTACGTGGCAGTCATTACGACGGTCGGACATTCGCGTATGACGCAAACGGTACCGACCGCCATAATGCTTGGGCCTCATGCGAGAGCGACGAGGCAGTATCGCAATCCGAGCAAGAATAGGCGCCGCCACGGCAGTCGGAGCAACGTTCGCTATGGCCTACTACATCGCAACGACCGTGCAAAGACCCTTCGATCGCGTGCTTGACGAGGTCATCGAGCACCTGAAGGCACAAGGCTTCGGCGTGCTCACGGACATAGACGTGCAAGCGACGCTGAAAAGCAAAATCGGCGCCGACATTTCGCGCTACCGAATCTTGGGCGCCTGCAATCCCGGCTTCGCGCACGAGGCGCTCAAGATCGAAGACAAGCTCGGTGTGCTGCTACCCTGCAACGTCATCGTGCGAGAAACTGCCGATGGGCGAGTCGAGGTCGCAAGCGTCGATCCCGTCGTCGCCATGGAGCGCACCGCAAATCCGGCGCTCGCGAAGACGGCGGAGGAGGTCCGAAAGCGGCTGTCCGCGGTGATCGATGCGTTGGCTCGAGCCCGCTGAGCTTCGCGTCATTCGCTCGGTATTGTTTTCTGTCGGATCCGCCATCGTGCGGCCGCTCCTGTTGGCTTCGGCCTGCATCGTCTCGACCCATGCGCACGCGACCGATCTGACTTGGTTCGATGGCAAGACCCTGCGGGCACAGGCGAATGCCGTCATGGCAGAGCTTCGATCCGCGGAATCGTACGGCCTCGATCCTGACCGATACACGCTAGACATTCCGGCCGCACAAGCACGGCAGGTGCTCGCGCACGACGATGTCGATGACGAGTTGCGAAAGCGATTCGACGACGCGCTCAGCAGGGCGGCCGCGCAGTTTCTCGAGGATCTTCGCAACGGCCGCGTCAGCCCGGAAGCCGTCGGATTTCATCTCCCGAGAACGACGGGGCCATTCGACGCGGCCCAGGCGGCACGCCGACTCGCGGTCGCGGCGGATGTGCGCACGGCGATCGCTGCGCATGAACCGTCCGTGCTCCCCTACCGCCGCCTCAAAGCGACACTGGCCCGGTACCGCGAGCTTGCGGAACGCGATGATCTCGCGCCCTTACCTGCCCTGCCCCGCCGTTCGTTACGCGCGGGCGACGCCTACGAGGGAGCGGCACGGCTGCGCACGCTGCTGATCGCATTCGGCGATCTCGATGAGGGCGCGTGCGCGGAAACGATCGTCGAATTCGATGACTGTCTAGCCGGCGGCCTGCGCCGCTTTCAGAGGCGCCACGGGCTGGTCGAGGATGGGATTCTCGGGCCGCGCACTTTCGCTCAACTGAACGTTCCGCTGCACCGACGTGTGCGGCAGATCGAGCTCACGATGGAACGCTGGCGCTGGATCTCGGCGCTGCAGAAGCCGGACATCGTCGTCAACGTGCCGCAGTTCGTTCTTTATGCGTTGCCGCGCCCGCAGCTCGGCGAGACGAACGTCATCGAGATGCGAGTGATTGTCGGGCAGAGCAGCCCTCATCTGCGAACGCCCGTGTTCGCGGAAGCAATCGAGTACGTCATCTTTCAGCCGTTCTGGGATGTACCTGCATCGATCACACGACGCGAGCTATTGCCGCTCATCCGCAAAGACCCCTCTTACCTCGCGCGCAACGATATGGAGATCGTTCGCGGGTGGAGCGATACGGCGAAGGCGATCGAACCGACCGACGAAGTGCTCGATCGGCTCGCCGCCGGCGAGCTACGGCTGCGGCAGCGGCCCGGCGCGAAGAACGCCTTGGGCTCGATCAAGTTCATCATGCCCAATCCGCACAATGTCTATCTGCACGCGACGCCCAACGTCGAGCTCTTCGAACGCACGGCGCGCGCGTTCAGCCACGGCTGCATACGCGTGAGCGAGCCCGCGCTGCTGGCCGAGTACGTACTGAAAAACGCTCCTGGCGATTGGAGCGCAGAGGCGGTCGAAGCCGCGCTATGCGATCCCGCGACGCGACGCGTCGATCTCGCGACCCCTGTTCCCGTCCTCATCTTTTACGGGACCGCGGTCGTCTCGCAATCCGAGGGGGTCATGTTCTTCGAGGACCTCTACGGCCACGATCGCCGTCTGGACGGGCTCTTACGCAAGCTATCGGCAAAACCCCGAGACGAATCGTGAGATGGGCGCCCATTTCACGAATCGACCCCGAAACGGTGGCACAATGAGCCCATGCCGAAGGCCTGGTTGCACACCTTCTTGAAGTCGGGTCGGCGCTGCTCGAGCCGCGCGGCTTGTTTGCTCGCATTCGCGCTTGCCGCCGTCGATGCGCGCGCTTCCGAGCCGCCCGACGTCATGACCGCGCATCTAGCCGCGCTCGCGGCGACCCTGCCCGAACAAGCGCGCGACGCACTCGATCGCATCGCTTCGACCGACCGCAAGCTCCTGGCGGCAAGGTCGTACGTCAAATCGGGCGATCGGCTCGTCGACCGCTGGAGCTGGACAGCGTGCCGGATCAGCGAGGCCGAGCAGTCGCATGAATATCGCCGGATGCTTACGAGCATCCGTTCGGTGACGAAACAATTCGAGGCACAGAACCCGGGATTCAGTCTGTACGCGAACACGCAGGTACGCACGTTGGAGCTCCAGCTCGAACGCTGGAATGCGAATCCGCGCGTCGGCTCCGTTGCGTTGGAATTGCAGAACGCGCTCGCTCGCGAGCTGCGTACACGCTCGTATCCGCCGCGGCCGAGCGAAGAATCCATCGGACGCTTCAAAGCGTTCCTCGTGCAGTGGTATCCGAGCACGCCGGCGCCGCTCGCCGCGCCGGGCTTGTCGGCGCATGGACAACTGCGCGCCGTCGGTTTTCAGATCACGAGAGGCGACCGCGTCATCGCGGGCACGAGCGTCGCCTCCGTCGTACAGGCATGGGAGCGACCCGGCTGGCACGAGAAGCTACGCCGTGCGGTCGAAGCCGCTGGCGGCGAGTTCGTCGGCCCCCTTCGCGCACCGAACGAGCCCTGGCACTACACCTATGTGTGGAGCTCGCAGGTGGCGAGCGCGAGCGCCGCGCCGTAGGTCAGAGCCCGCCGCACGTTGCGTCAACGCGCGACCTGCAATTGCGCATGCCGCGCAGCGAGATCCAGGAAGCCGCGCGCATGCGGGGCCACCGCGCTCCGCTGTGCGCTTTTTAGCTCTCTGCGCTCGAGCACATCTGCGATTCGCCGCGGCGTTCCGAGATCGCTCCAGCCGCAGCGCGGTACGGTCATGGCGCCGAGCTTGCCGCTGGCGTGCTCCAGGATGTCGCGCGAAAAGTCGAGCGGCACCAATGTTTCGTACAAACCCGCGATGCGGCGATCGCGCACCTGCCGATCGGGCGATTGTTCGATGATGCCGCGGAGCTCGGCGACGGCATCCGGGGTTCGCGCTTCGAACACTTCGAGCAGCGCCGCGCCGTTCGCAGCGAAGATGAAGGAATTCCATAGCCCGCCGCGTTCGATCAATGCGCGTGCGTGAGCGGCGATCGGCTTTTCCACGAATTGTTTGACGGATTGAATGGCGCGGCCGGGCTCCCCATCCACGACGATGTAGCCGAGCTCGGGATCCGCTTCTTCCGGCTCCATGCCGAGGAGAATGATTTCGTCATGCTCGCGAGCTCGGGCCAGCGCCTGTTTCAAGCTGGCGGCGAGCACGTCCTCGGCACGCACATAGTGATCCGAAGGCAGCACGAGGAGCGTGGCGTTCGGATCTCGATGCAATATCTGCAGCAACGGCAACAGAATGCCGTACGCGGTCCCGCGACTAAACGGCTGCACGACGATGTTGTCATCGGCTAACCCTAGGTGTAGGTGCTCCCACCATCTGCGGTGATGACTCGCGAGCACGACGCTCGTGCGTTCTCGCGTCGTCGCGTTCGCCGCGCGCTCGAGCGCGGCATGAAGAAGAGAGGGTCCGCCGTGGAACGAACAAAATTGCTTCGGAACGGACATGCCGTTCGCCGTGGTCGTCAATGATTGAAGTCGTGATCCCTCGCCGCCTGCGAGCACGATTGCCCAATCGTGTATCGCCGGCCCGCACGCCGGCACCGCGTTCGCCTCTCTCCGCATCACGAATCCCCCTTC
>JAAYXG010000399.1 GCA_012516015.1 Lysobacteraceae bacterium
AGACCTTGTCCGGCGCGATGTCGATCCTCGATCGCCTCGGCCGAAGGCAGGAACTCGAGTGCGCGATCGAGCGCTCCGGACAACTCGAGGGAGCGGATCGTGTGCGCGTGCTCGAACAGATCGGTCGTCGCGCGAAGCGCCATCGTAGAGATCGCTTGGCTTTGCAGATAGTTGTTGCGCAGGACGAGCGCGGCAACATCCTCGGTCATGCTCGCGAGCATCTTGTTGCGCCTCGCGAGCGTGAGCTTCCCGCGCTGTACCGCGGTGTTCAGCAAGATCTTGATGTTGACCTCGTGATCCGAGCAGTCGACGCCGCCCGAGTTGTCGACGAAGTCGGTATTGATGCGTCCGCCTGCGAGCGCGTATTCGATCCGTCCGCGCTGAGAGAAGCCGAGATTGCCGCCTTCGCCGACGATCTTGCAGCGCAGGTCGCGGCCGTTGACGCGCACGGCATCGTTCGCACGATCGCCGATGTCGGCGTTCGTTTCGTCGCTCGCCTTGACGTACGTGCCGATGCCGCCGTTCCACAGCAAGTCGACTTGCATGCACAACACGGCGCGGATCAGCTCGATCGGCGAGACGTTATCGCGATCCAGACCGAGCATTGCGCGCGCTTGCGGCGCAAGCTTGATCGTCTTCGCATTGCGCGAATAGACGCCGCCGCCTTTCGAGATGAGCTTGCGATCGTAGTCTTCCCACGTGGAGCGCGGCAGCTTGAA
The DNA here is from genome assembly GCA_012516015.1 of Lysobacteraceae bacterium. Classification (GTDB taxonomy): domain Bacteria; phylum Pseudomonadota; class Gammaproteobacteria; order Steroidobacterales; family Steroidobacteraceae; genus Steroidobacter. The sequence goes on from JAAYXG010000399.1 coordinate 720, forward strand.
CAAGCGCTCGCGCTCCTTGAAGCTCTTGGCAGGGTCGGGGTTCGGGTCCAGAAAAATGTGCTGGTGATTGAACGCGCCGAGCAGCTTCATGTGAGGCGAGCGCAGCATCCCGTTGCCGAACACATCGCCCGACATGTCGCCGATGCCGACGGCGGTGAACTCCTGCGTTTGCGTGTCGATGCCGATCTCGCGGAAGTGGCGCTTCACGCATTCCCATGCGCCGCGTGCGGTGATGCCCATCTTCTTGTGGTCGTAGCCGGCGGAACCGCCGGACGCGAACGCATCCCCGAGCCAGAAGCCGTACTCGGCGGCGACGGCGTTCGCGATGTCGGAGAAGGTGGCAGTTCCTTTGTCCGCGGCAACGACGAGATAGGCATCGTCTCCATCGCGCCTCACGACCTGCGGCGGCGGCTTGATTCGACCGTCGACGATGTTGTCGGTGATGTCGAGCAGCGCGCGGACGTACGAGCGGTAACACTCGACGCCTTCGCGCTGAATCTCTTCGCGGCTGCCGCCGGTCGGCAAGCGCTTCGCGACGAAGCCGCCCTTCGCGCCGACGGGCACGATGAGCGTGTTCTTCACGTTCTGGGCCTTCAGGAGACCCAGCACTTCCGTACGGAAGTCCTCGCGCCGATCCGACCAGCGAATGCCGCCGCGCGCGACATGGCCCATGCGCAAGTGAACGCCCTCGACGCGCGGCGAGTAGACGAAGATCTCGAACGCGGGCTTCGGCTGCGGCAGCTCTGCGATGCGGCGCGGATCGAGCTTGAGCGAGACATACGGCTTGTGCCGGCCGGATGCGTCGGTTTGGTAGTAGTTCGTGCGCAGCGTCGCTTGGATGAGCGAGGCGAATCGCCGCAGAATGCGATCCTCGTCGAGACTCTTGACGCCGTCGAGCGCTGCGTCGAGCTCTTGCTTGGCGCGCGTCGCGAGCGCATCGCGTCGAATGGGCTTGAGGGCGGGATCGAACTGCGCTTCGAACAGGCGAGACAAGATCGCGGCGATCTGCGGATTCGCGCCGAGCACCTGTTCCATGTACGACTGGCTGAAGGTCGAGCTCGTCTGCAGCAAGTAGCGGCAATAGGCGCGCAGGACCATCGCCTGGCGCCAGCGAAGCGAGGCGAGCACGACGAGCCGATTGAAGCGATCGTTTTCGGCCTCGCCGCTCAACACCGCCTTGAAGGCCTCCTTGAAGCGGGCTTCGAGGGACGACTCGACGTCTCGTTCGTCCGTGCGCTGCATCTCGTAGGTCGTGATCCATATCTCGCCGTTCTCCGGCGCGCGAACCACGTACGGGCGCTCGCTGATCACGAAGAAACCCAAATTCTCGAGTATCGGCAGCACCTGCGACAGCGGGATCGCTGCGCCGGAGCGAAAGAGGCGCAAGTAGGCGGTGCCGTTCTCCGCGCCGATCAGCCGAAGGCCCACGTAGCCCGAGTCGGCGACGACCCGATCGATCTCGCGCAAGTCCGCGATCGCTTCTTCCGCCGGCACCTCCGCCTCGTACGCCGCGGGGAAGGCATTGCGATAGCGATCCGAGATCGTGCGGCCTTCGAACTCGCCGTACGCCTCGATCAGCGCATCACGCAAGCGATCGTCCCACGTGCGCACCGTTTCGGCGATGCGTTCCTCTAGCGCCGCGACGTCGATGCGCGGCCCGCCTTGTTCGGGCAGGCGGGCGATGATGTGCACGCGCGCGAGCGCGGACTCGGAGATCTGCACTTGCGAGTCGAGCGCCGTCGCGTTCAGCGCTTCGCGAATGACGCGCTCCAAGCTCTCGCGAACTTGCGTGTTGTAGCGATCGCGCGGCACGTAGATGAGCGCCGAATAGAAGCGGCCGAAGACATCGCGTCGCAAGAACACGCGCACGCGCCGCCGCTCGTACAAGTTGACGACGCCGCGCGCGATGCGAATCAGGTCGGCGACGCGGGCCTGGAACAGCTCGTCGCGCGGATAGGTCTCGAGAACGTGCACGAGGGCCTTCGCGTCGTGGCTCGCCGGGTCGAGGTCGAAATGATCGATGACGCGCCGAATCTTCTGCGCGAGGAGCGGAATTTCACGCGGGCTGCGATGATAGACCCGCGAGGTGAACAACCCCAAGAAGCGCTGCTCGCCCGTCACGCGTCCCGATCGGTCGAACGTCTTGACGCCGATGTAGTCGAGGTAGGTCGAGCGGTGGACCGTCGACTTCGAGTTCGCCTTCGTGATCGTGAGCAGATCGGGTGCGCGCGCGTGCTCGCGCAAATCGCCCTTCAGAATCGTCGGCTGCACGCGTCGCCGACGCGAACGCAGCAGCCCGAGACCAGTTTCGGGAATCGCCTCGACCCGATCCTCCGTGCGGCCGCGCTTCAGCCGGTACTCGCGGTAGCCGAGAAACGTGAAGTTGTCGTCCGCGATCCATTCGAGCAATTCTTTTGCTTCTTGGATGTCGTGCTGCGGCACTGGGTGAGGCCGCGAGGGTAGAGCGGCCGCGATCTCGAGCGCACGCTCCTTCATCGGTAACCAATCCTTCACCGCAACGCGCACGTCGTCGAGCGTGCGCAGAATTCTGCGGCGAAGCGCTTCGAGTCGTTCGGAATCCTCGATGCGATCGATCTGAACGTGCTGCCACGATTCTCTGAAGCGGCTCGAGTCGTCGCTCGTTGGGATCTCGACGATGCGGCCACTGCGGTCACGCCGCACGCCGAGCACGGGATGGACCATCAGATGCACCGTGAGCTCCTGGTCGCTCAGCACGATGCCGAGGGAATCGACCAAAAAGGGCATGTCTTCGATCGTGACCTCGACGATCGTGTGCTTCGAGGTCCAGCCGTCGCGCGCTTCTTCCGGGTTGAATACGCGCACGATCGGCTGATTGCGTTTGCGCACGCGCGCGGCACGTAAATGAGCGAGCGCCGCTGCAGCGAGCTCGGCACTCGAATACGCTCTGAGATCTTCTTCGGCGACGCCGCGAAAGTACTCGCGCAGGAAGGTGTCCGAAGAGGGGAGATCGTCGCGGCGCTTGCGGCTGCGAGCCGCGCCGACGATGCGTTCGATCAGTTTCTGGCGGGCAACCGGAATCGTGCTCATCTGAGGGCTCGGGGCTCGGGGCATGGGGTCTGGGCCGGATAAGCGATTCGCAGGGCTTGGGGCTGGGGGCTTGGGGCCTCGGCCGGATAAGAGGCAATTACGATTTTCAGGTCGAGTACCTCAACTTCAGTCAGCGGTCGTGTGTGATATCCATTGGTGGCGTTCCAGCCCACGCCCCGAGCCTCGCGCCCTCACGTCGGTAACGCCAAGTCCGCAATCACCGCACCGAGGAAACGACACGCTTCGCCGCCCGTGATGCAGCGATGGTCGAACGTGAGCGACAAGGGAATGCGCGTGTGAATCTCGGGGCCGCTTTCGCCCGCGACGACGTCGCGCTGGAGCTTGCCCGCACCGAGGATCGCGACCGCCGGCGGCACGACGAGCGGCGTCGCGTAGCGACCGGCCATCGTGCCGAAGTTCGAGAGCGTGAACGTGTAGTCGCGCATCTCGTCGGGTGTCACGGTGCGCGAGCGCGTACGCTCCTTCAAGTCGTTCAGTGCTTCGCGAAGCTCGCGAGCCGAGCGACTGCCGACGTCGCGCAGCACCGGCACGATGAGTCCCTCGGGCGTGTCGATCGCGACCGCGAGATCGACCTTCTCCATGATCTTCTTGGAAGGGCCCGCGGGATCGAACAGTGCATTCAAACCGGGTTCGACCTTCGTGCCCGCGACGATCGCGCGGATCAGGCGCACGGTGAAGTCGCGACGCTCCGTCCACCCTTCGATGTCCGCATCGTCGAAGATCGTGCACATCGCCACCTGATCGCGAGACAGCGACATGCTCATCGACATCGCCTTGCGCGGACCGCGCAGCCGATCGGCGTCGGTGAGCCCGGGCACGGTCGGGGAGCTTGCGCCGCCCTTCGCCGATAAATTCGCAACCGCTAGAACATCGTCCACGCTGACGAGCCCGTGCCGTCCGGTGGCGCGGCAGGAGGCGAGCTGGACGCCGAGTCGTTTCGCCAGCATGCGCACCGCGGGTGCTGCACGCACGCGCTCGCGCCTGCCGCGGCGCGTGCCCCCCGCGATCGCGTGATCGACGAGCTCCTCGTCGCTGCTCTCCATGTGACCGACGACCATGCCTTGGGCGGGACTTGGGGCCTGGGACTTGGGGCTTGTGCCAGACGTGGAAGAGGCCGCTTGCGCGCCTTCTTCGAGCTCGAAGTCCACGAGCGGCTTGCCGGTTTCCACGATATCGCCGGGCTGCGCATGGAACTTGACGATGCGGCCGGTGTAGGGGCTGGGCACGTCGACGACCGCTTTCGCCGTCTCCACCGAAACCATCGGCTGATCGACGGTGACGGAATCCCCTTCCTTGACATGCCACGCGACGATCTCGGCCTCGGGTAGGCCTTCGCCAAGATCGGGGAGATTGAAGGTAGTCATGGCAGACACCTGGATGGTTGACGGTTGACAATTGACGGTTGGCGGTTAGAGCCGAAAAAGTCACCACTCCGCTCGTGTCGTCTGCAGAATAGGAGCTCGTCTTGCCCGTGTGTAAGGACGGACGTGCTCTCGGTGCGCTGGTCTATCTTCATTCTGCCTCTTGCCGTCAACAGTCAACCGTCAACGCTCAACTGTGTTCCATCGTCGCCTTCACGGCGTCGACGATTCTTGGAACGCTCGGAATGAATTCGTTCTCTAGGCGATACAGCGGCATCACTGTATCGAAGCCGGTGACGCGCTGAATCGGCGCGATGAGATCGTACAGGCCGTGCTCGGCCACGGTCGCCGCAATTTCCGCGCCGACGCCGCAGTTGCGCGCGGCCTCGTGCACGATGACGAGCCTGCCGGTTTTCGCGACGGAGTCGAGGATCGTATCGAAATCGATCGGGCTCACGGTCGCAAGATCGATGACCTCGGCGCTGATGTTTTGCGATGCGAGCTGGTCCGCGGCCTTCAGAGCGTCGACGACCATCGCGCCCCAGGTGACGAGCGTGACGTCCTCGCCCTCGCGCAGGATGTAGCACACATCGAGCGGCAGCGCCGCGCCGTCGTCGGCGACCTCCTGTTTCGTATACCTATATATACGTGTGGGCTCGAGGAATACGACCGGATCCGGGTCGCGGATCGCGGCGAGCAGCAAGCCGTAGGCACGCGCGGGCGACGACGGACATACGACGCGAATTCCGGGGATGTGCGCGAGCATCGCTTCGACCGCCTCGGAGTGATGCTCGGGCGCGTGGATACCGCCGCCGTGAGGCATGCGCAGCACGACGGGGCAGCTCATGCGTCCACGGGTGCGATGGCGCAAGCGGCTCATGTGATTGACGATCTGATCGATCGCGGGATACAGAAAGCCCATGAACTGAATTTCCGCGACCGGCCGCATGCCTTGCGCCGCCATACCGACGCACATGCCGGCGATCATGTTCTCCGCGAGCGGCGTGTCTTGCACGCGTTCGCTGCCGAACCGCTCGAACAGGCCCTGGGTCGCGCGAAACACGCCGCCGCTCTTGCCTACATCTTCGCCGAGCACGACGACGCTTTCATCGTGGGCGAGCTCCCACGCTTGCGCCATCGCAATCGCCTCGATCATGGTGATTTTCGGCATGGCTAGGCCTGCCTTGCAGGCGGGCTGGAGGCTGGAGGCTGGAGGCTGGTGCCAGACAGAGATCCTCGACGATGGCCCGAAGGCCCATCGCTGTAGCCGAAGAGGGTTTCGAAACTCGTGTTCAACTGCATTTCCGGAAGTCTGCTTATAGGGTTAGGTTAGTGCATCGGAGGCCGCTTGCGTTGCTGACTCCAGCCTCCAGCCCAGCCTCAGTGCGACGGCTTCCCAGTTCCCGCGTAGCGCCTCGCAATGGCCTTTTGAGCTTCGATGTAACGGGGCGGATTGGCAAATAGATAGTCGAACATCGCGTCCGTCGACTGCTTGGGCGTGGCGAGATACTCCTTGACGGCAGCCTCGACCTCTGCGGTGTACTCCGATTTCATCGCTTGCTCGCGCGCCTCGTCGAGAATGCCCCGCGATTGGAGGTAGGTCCGCGTGCGCACGAGCGGTTCGACTTTCCACGCCTCTTCGACTTCCTCGTTCGAGCGGTAGCGCGTCGCATCGTCAGCGGTCGTGTGATCGCTCAAGCGGTAGCTCAATGCTTCGATCAGCATGGGGCCGCCGCCGGCGCGCGCATTCTCGACCGCTTTCGCGACCGTATCGCGCACGACGAGCACGTCGTTGCCGTCGACCTGGATGCCGGGGATCCCCGCGGCGATGGCCTTTTGCGCGAGCGTCCGTGCGGCAGTCTGCTCCTCGATCGGCACCGAGATCGCCCACTTGTTGTTGACGACGACGAATACGATCGGCAAATGCTTGGCGCCTGCGAGATTGATCGCTTCGTAGAATGCGCCCTCGGAAGTGCCGCCGTCGCCGATATAGGCGAGCGCGCATCGTGGCTCGTGTCGGATCTTGAACGCCATCGCCGCGCCGGCGGCGTGCAGCGTTTGCGTCGCGATGGGCACACACCAGGGAAAATCGTGACGAGGGCCCGCGAAGTCGTTGCCGCGCTCGTCGCCGCCCCAGTAGAGGAGCACGTCGAGCATTCGGACGCCGCGCCAGAAGAGGGTCCCGATCTCGCGATAGACGATCGCTACGCAATCCTCCGGGCGGAGCGCCGCGGCGACACCGACGTGTGTGGCTTCTTGACCGAGACAGGGCGCATACGTGCCGAGCTTGCCGGTGCGCTGCAGATTCACTGCTTTGCCGTCGAAGATCCGCGCACGCAACATCGCGCCATACATCTCGAGGAGCTGTGCGTCGTCCTGGGCGAACTCGGGCAGCTCGCCGTGAACACGGCCAGATGGATCGAGGATCTGACGATACTTGATCTGAAACTCGGCCACTGTTCTCACTCGTGAATCTCCTTGCTCGGCATGGCCGGCTTCGACGCGGCGCGGATTATAGCGAAGGTCTTCACCGTCGTCGGTCCGCGCGGAGATCTCGCCGAGGAGTTCGTCTACGGTGTTGCGATCGTTCATGAGCCCTTGCCGTCCAGATGATCGAGAAGACGCGCTCGTTCCATGAGCCTGCCGATGAGGCGGTCCAGCGCGCGACGATCGCTCGCGCTCAAGGCATTCAGCAGCTTTCGCTCGTAGCCGAGCGCGAGCGGAGCGATGCGTGTGTATACAGCTCGACCGGCCGCGGAGAGGCGCAGCATCGAGCGTCTGCGGTCCCCTTTGTCGTACGTGCGCACGAGACGGCGCGCGGCGAGCAGGCTCTGCACGGCCCGGCTGACGGCGACCTTGTCCATCGCGGTCCGCTCCGCGACTTCGATTGCCGACAGATTCGGGTAGCGAGCAAGCACGGCAATGACGCGCCACTCGGGAATCGACAGGCCGAACTCGCGCTCGTACGTGTGCGCGATGCTCATGCTGACGATGTTCGAGAGCACCGACAGTCGATACGGAACGAAACTATCCAGATGGAGCTTGTCTCGGGAGCTTGTGGAGGCGCGGGCCGATTGAGGCATACCGGGTCTTTGCTTGACGGAACCTGTTGCGATAGTTTCAATTGTAACCATTGAAGCGAGCGGTGTTCACCCCCGAAGTCGGATTGCGGCGTAGCGTATGCAATGTGGCGGCGCAACGCGAGCGATAGTCGGACACCGCTGGACATTTTTCGGAGCGGGTACATGAGCGCGAACAGTCGATCAACCGGCCGTCCGAGTCCGCAGGTGGCGACGCACGACAATCCTGCCGGCACAGATGGCTTCGAGTTCGTGGAGTACACAGCGCCCGATCCCGAGCTGCTTCGCACCCTGTTCGAACGGCTCGGGTTCCCGGTGACCGCGCGCCATCGTAGTAAGAATGTGACGTTGCATCGTCAAGGCGATATCAATTTCATCATCAATGCGGAACCCGGCGGTTTCGGTCAGCGCTTTGCGGAAGCGCACGGTCCTTCGGCCTGCGCGATGGCGTTTCGCGTGAAGGACGCCGCTTACGCTTACCGTCGCTGCCTCGAGCTCGGCGCGAAGCCGGTCGAGACGTCGGTCGGGCCGATGGAGCTGAATATCCCCGCGATCGAAGGGATCGGCGGCAGTCTCATCTATTTGGTCGATCGCTATGGCGAGCACACGATCTACGACGTCGATTTCGTGCCGGTGCAGGGCTCTGTCACGAAGCGCAGCGCCGGGCTCACCTATATCGATCATCTCACGCACAACGTCGCGCGCGGAAATATGAACAAGTGGGCGGGCTTCTACGAGAAGCTCTTCAATTTTCGCGAGATCCGCTACTTCGATATCGAAGGGCAGAAGACCGGTCTTCTCAGCCGTGCGATGACGAGCCCGTGCGGGCGTATTCGCATTCCGATCAACGAGTCGCAGGACGACAAGTCGCAGATCGAGGAATACTTGCGCGAGTATCAAGGCGAAGGCATTCAGCACATCGCGCTCGGCACCGACGATATCTTTGCCACGGTCGATGTGCTGCGAAGCCAGGGCGTTCAGTTCCAAGATACGCCTGATGCGTACTACGAAGGGATCGATGCGCGCGTGCCCGGCCACAGCGAGAAGATCGAAGAGCTGCGCAAGCGCCGCATTCTGATCGACGGCAATCCGGAGAAGGGCGAGGGGCTGCTGTTGCAGATTTTCACGCAGAACGTGATCGGACCGATCTTCTTCGAAATTATTCAGCGCAAAGGCAACGAGGGCTTCGGCGAAGGCAACTTCAAGGCGCTTTTCGAATCCATCGAATTGGATCAGATTCGGCGAGGGGTCCTCTGATGGTGAACGGCGGACGGCGGACAGCGGACGGGCGAAGAATGGCGGACGGCGGACAGCGGACGGCGGACAGTGAAAGCCAAAGATGGGACCACGTAGACGTGGTATCAGCGTCAACTCTCTTACGGATCTGCCACCGTCCCCCGTCCGCTGTCCGCCATTCACCATCTGCGCACCGTCCGCTGTCCGCTGTCCGCCATTCACTACTATGAAGCGCCGCATTTCCCTCCCTCGTATCGAAGGCACCGCCTCGCGGCAGGCGCATGCGGACCTGCCGGAGGGAACGTACGAGCGGGAGATCAGCAAAGAAGGCTTCTTCGGGCCCGCGGCCTTCTTTCACCACAAGCATCCACCGACAGGCTGGGTGTCCTTCGAAGGACCGCTGCGGCCGCATGCGTTCGATCTCAATCGGATCGCGAAGAATCATGCCTCGCCGTGGGACGCAGCGGAGTTGCTGCACAACGCGCACGTGCGCGTGCGGTTCTGGAATGCGACGGCGCCGATGGATCACCTCGTGCGCAACGCGGACGGCGATGAGCTGCTGTTCGTTCACGAGGGGCACGGCGAGCTCTATTGCGACTATGGCCACCTGAGTCTCGTCGCCGGCGACTATGTCGTCATTCCGCGCGGCACGATGTGGCGCATCGGTGTGAAGCAGCCACTCTCGGCGCTGCTGATCGAGGCTGTGAACGGCTCTTACTCGTTGCCGGACAAGGGGTTGCTCGGCGCGCACGCGATCTTCGATCCGGCGATGCTCGATGTGCCGCAGCTCGACGCCGCGTTTCTCGCCCAGCAATCGGACGATCGCCGCTGGCAAGTGCGAGTGAAACGAAAGAACGCGATCTCGGTCGTGACCTATCCGTTCAATCCGCTCGACGCGATCGGTTGGCACGGCGATCTGTCGGTCGTGCGCATCAACGTGAAGGACATCCGGCCCGTGATGAGCCATCGCTATCACTTGCCGCCTTCCGCGCACACGACCTTCGTCGGGGAGCGCTTCGTCGTTTGCACGTTCGTGCCGCGGCCCTTCGAAACCGACCCCGGCGCCATCAAGGTGCCGTTCTTTCACAACAACGACGACTACGACGAGGTGATCTTCTATCACGCCGGCGATTTCTTCTCTCGCGACAACATCGCGCCCGGCATGATGACGTTGCATCCGTGCGGCTTCACGCACGGGCCGCACCCCAAAGCGCTCAAGAACATGCTCGTGCAGTCGAAGCCTGCGACGAACGAGTATGCGGTAATGATCGATGCGCGCGACGGCTTGGAGGTCGGCGAAGCGGCGAAGGCCGTGGAGTGGGAGGGCTATGTCGATAGCTGGAAGGAGCGCAAGTGACGGGTGAGCGGGCGGGTGGTCGGAACCGTCACTTCTCAACTCTTGCTCGTCGCTCGATCACGATTTCCACATGAAACTCGCTACCCTCAGGACCGCTTCGCGCGATGGCAGACTGATCGTCGTCAGCCGAGATCTGTCGAGCGCGATTGCCGTGCCGCAGATCGCGGGCACGTTGCAAGAGGCGCTCGATGACTGGCCGCGCACCTCGGAGGCGCTCGCGCGCGTCTCGGATGCGCTGAACGCCGGACGCTCGGTGAGCGGCGAGGAAATCTTTCGCTTCGATCCGAGCGAAGCCGCCGCCCCTTTGCCGCGCGCGTATCACTGGGTGGACGGCTCCGCGTATGTCAATCATGTGGAGCTCGTGCGCAAAGCGCGCGGGGCCGAGATGCCGAGCAGCTTCTGGACGGATCCGCTCGTCTATCAAGGGGGATCCGACGATTTCCTCGGCCCGTGCGCCGATGTGCCCGTGCCGAGCGAGGCGTTCGGCATCGATCTCGAAGGCGAGGTCGCGGTCATCACCGATGACGTTTCGATGGGCACGAAAGCGGCGGACGCGCTGGAGCACATCAAGCTCGTGATGCTCGCGAACGATTGGTCGCTGCGCAATCTGATTCCGGGCGAGCTCGCGAAAGGCTTCGGTTTCTATCAGTCGAAGCCGGCGACCGCATTCTCGCCGGTGGCGGTGACACCGGACGAGCTGGGAGAAGCGTGGCAGGACGGCGTCGTGCGATTGCCGCTCATCGTTCACATCAACGATCAGCCATTCGGGAGGCCGAATGCGGGCGTCGACATGACGTTCAGTTTCCCGCGTTTGCTGGAGCACATTACGAAGACGCGCAACGCGCGCGCGGGAACGATCGTCGGCTCAGGGACGGTGTCGAACTACGATCGTTCGCTCGGCTCCGCGTGCATCGCCGAGCGGCGCGTGCTCGAGCAGCTCGAGCACGGAAAACCGACGACGCCGTTCCTCAAGTTCGGCGACCGCGTACGCATCGAGATGGTGGATGCGAACGGACGCAGCATCTTCGGCGCCATCGACCAGCGCGTCGTCCAGGCGTAAGAGATTGGCGAGCTTGGCGTGCTCGCGAGAGTTCTTCTTCTTCTTCACTCAAGCCGCTGCAGCAGGCTCGGCCCGCCGAGGGCGCGCATTTGATCCTGGATCCACGCTTGGCGCGAGCGCACGTAGGGCGACGGCGCGTCGGCGCGCATGCGTTTCGGGCTCGGGAGCACGGCGGCGAGGAGGGCGGCTTCGGGCGCGGTCAGCCGCGCGGGCGGCTTGTGGAAGAACGCCTCGCTGGCGGCGCCCACACCGTAAATGCCGCGGCCGAACTCGGCAATGTTCAGATACACCTCGAGAATGCGGGGCTTCGGCCAGAGCACCTCGATGAGCGCCGTGAAATACGCTTCCAGCCCTTTGCGAAGCCAGCTTTGACCTGGCCATAGGAAGAGGTTCTTCGCGACTTGCTGCGAGATCGTGCTTGCGCCGCGAACGCGGCGGCCTCGCTCGATGTCCGCGAGCGCGTCATTGATCGCGTCGAGATCGAAGCCCCAGTGATCCGGGAAGCGCTGATCCTCCGCTGCGATGACGGCGACCTTCGCGTACGGCGAGATCTCGCGCGCGTCGACCCAACGATGTTGAATCCGAGCATTCGTCGTTGCGCGCTCTCGCAACATGAACGCGCTCGTCGGCGGATCGATCCAGCGCAGTGCGAGCACGAGCGCCGCGCTGAGGGCGACCCACGCGAAGATCGCCCAAAGCACAAAGCGCACACAGCGGACGAGCAAACCTCGACGAGCTCGCGCCATGCTCGCGAGTGCGATTACTCGTCGTTCTTCTCGAGACGCGTCACCGATTCGATGAGAACGGTTTCGATCGGCACGTCCTGATGGCCCGCCTTGTTGCCGGTCTTCACGCTCGCGATCGCGTCGACGACATCCATGCCGGAGTCGACTCGGCCGAAAACGGCGTAGCCGTAGTTGCCGGGTTTGTGGTCGAGGAAGTCGTTGTCCACGACGTTGATGAAGAACTGCGAGGTCGCGCTGTTGATGTCGTTCGTCCGCGCCATCGACAGCGTGCCGCGCTTGTTCTTGAGCCCGTTCGTTGCTTCGTTCTGGATCGGATCGTGCCCGCGCTTGTTCTTCATGTCCGGCGTGAGCCCGCCGCCCTGAATCATGAATCCGGGAATCACCCGGTGGAAGATCGTGCCGTCGAAGAAACCTTCATCCGCGTAGCGCAGAAAATTCTCGACCGTGATCGGTGCCTGCTTCTCGAACAGTTGCACGGTGAACGTGCCTTTGGAGGTTTTGAATTGCAGCATGGTTCTCTGAATGCGGTTAGAGGTTGGCCGTTAGCGGTTAGTAAGGAAACGAAAACGCGGGATTCCTGAAGGCTCGTAACGATCAATCGGCACGTGCGGCGATGCGGCTTGCTAACCGTTTACCGCGAACCGCTAACCGCTTCTCAAAGAGCCTTCAGTGACTCGTTCGTGCCCCGCCAAGTCGGCGTGCGAGCGTACGTGAGTAAACCCCCTGCGCACAAGCAGGTTCCGGACCGCGGCCCCCTGTTTCCACCCGTGCTCCAGCAGCAGGTGACCGCCGGCTGCGAGGTGTTCCGGCGCCAATTTAGCGAGGTGCTCGAGCGCCTCGAGTCCGGTTGGGCCGGCGATGAGCGCCAGCATCGGCTCGTGTTGTCGCACCGTGGGATCGAGATCGGGGTCGCCCTCCGCGATGTAGGGCGGGTTCGCGACGATGACATCGAAGCGCTCGCCCGCGAGCGGCGCGAACCAGTCGCCGTGTGAGAATTTCACGTTGCGCACCTGGAGCCGTGCGGCGTTGCGAGCGGCAATCTCGAGCGCAGCGGCCGACCGATCGACTGCGATCACTTGCGCCATCGGCCGTTCGCTCGCAATCGCGAGCGCAATGGCGCCGCTGCCCGTGCCCAAGTCCGCGACGCGAGCGGCGCGATCTGGAGGAAGATGCTCGAGTGCGCGCTCGACGAGCAACTCGGTTTCGGGCCGCGGGATGAGCACCACCGGCGTGACTTCGAAGAGCAAAGACCAGAACTCTTGCTGCCCCAGAATGTATGCAACCGGCTCGCCTTGCATGCGGCGCTTCAGGAGCTGTTGGAAAGACCAACCGGCCGCGCTCGGCAATTCTTTCTCCGGAGAGGCGCGGAAACTCGCGCGCGGCAGGCCCGTTACGTATTCGAGCAGCAGCTCGGCATCGAGGCGAGGCGAGCTCGAAACTCGATCGAGCATCACCGTTGCCGTATGCAGTGCGTCCGAAATCGTCTGCGAGGGATGAGCGGCAGGCATCGAATGCGAGGGGTCGGTAGAATGCAATCAAGAAGCGGCGAGCGAATAGGCGAACGTGCTGCTGCACGCGCTTATCGCACTCCAATATAGTGAGTCGCAATTGTCGCGCGCGAGCGCGATCGTGGCCAGTAACCAGTTGCCGTTCGGCAAGCAACGTCGGGGGCTTCAATGCACGTGTATTCCAACGTTCTCGAAATGATCGGTCGCACGCCGATGCTGCGGCTCACGCGCTTGGATGCCGGCCCATGCGAATTGTACTTGAAGCTCGAGTCGATGAACCCGGGCGGATCGATCAAGGACCGTATCGGCTTGTCGATGATCGAAGAGGCGGAGAAGCGCGGCGAGCTGAAGCCGGGCATGACGATCGTCGAAGCGACGGCCGGCAATACGGGGCTCGGTCTGGCGCTCGTCGCGGCACAGAAGGGCTATCGGCTCGTGCTCGTGATGCCGGACAAGATGAGTCAGGAAAAGATCTTCAACCTGCGTGCGCTCGGCGCGGAAGTCGTGCTCACGCGGTCCGATGTGGGCAAAGGTCATCCGGAGTACTACCAAGACCTCGGTGCGGCGATCGCAAAGCGGACCGGCGCGTACTTCATCAATCAATTCGCGAATCCCGACAATCCGAAAGCGCACGAGCTCACGACCGCTCCCGAAATTTGGGAGCAGATGGAGGGCAAGCTCGATGCCGTCGTCGTCGGCGTGGGATCGAGCGGGACGATCGCGGGGCTCGCGGCATATTTCAAGAAGCACGCGCCCCATGTCGAACTCGTGCTCGCCGATCCACAAGGCTCGATTCTCGCCGAATACATCGCATCGGGCACGATGACGCAGAAAGGCTCGTGGCTCGTCGAAGGCATCGGCGAGGATTTCATTCCGTCGATTTGCGATTTCTCGTTGACGAAGCGCGCGTACAGCATTCCGGACGCGGAATCGTTTTCCGTCGCTCGCGAGCTGCTGCAGA
>JAAYXG010000400.1 GCA_012516015.1 Lysobacteraceae bacterium
AACGCAAGCGCGACGAAATCGAGCGCGGTTGCGCCTCGAGCAAGGTCTTCAAGCGCTGCTTGCGCTCGGAGAGCGGCTGCTTGCGCAGGTCTTCGCCCTCGCTGAACAGCAGATCGAAAGCGAAGAAGATCAGGTTTCGCGTATCGCCGTCGGACAGCGCTGCTTGCAGCGACGCGAAGTCTGGCGCCCCGTTGTCGTCGAGCGCGACGATCTCGCCGTCGATCAGGCAATCCGGCAGCTGCGCGCTCGCCGCGACGATCTCGGGAAACTTTTCCGACCAATCGAGCCCTTTGCGCGTACGCAGAACCGCTTCGCCATCTTCGACACGAAGCTGCATCCGATACCCGTCGAGCTTGATCTCGTGCCCCCAGTTGCCGCTGGCCGGCGGTCTATCGACCGGCTTGCACAGCTCGGGCTCGACGAACTCGGGCATCTTCACCGCGCTCTTGCGACGCGAGGTCTTCGCCGTCGAACGTGTAGACGCTCGCTGCGCGGTGCGCTCGGCATGGCGGCGGGCGACCGGGTCCGTGCTGCTCGCTTCCTTGGAGTTCCAGGTCGCGTCGGGGCGCGCGGCCTTCTTCGTGTCCAGCATGAAGGGTTTCGGCCCCCGGCCTTTGCCGGCGGCGATGTCGTCCATCGTGCGGCCGGAGGCGACGGAGCGATCTTCTTCCATCATCGCCTCGACGCCTTCGGCACCCAATGCGTGCGCGTCGCGATGTTTGATCAAGAGCCAGTTCGTGCGCTTGCCACCGTGGCGATCGTTCTTCATGCGCACGATCACGAAGCTGCCCTGCAAGCGCTCTCCGTCGAGGGAGAACTTGAGCTCGCCCTTTTCGAGTTGTTCCTGCGGCGGGCGGTCGCCGAGCGGTTCCCAATAGCCCCGATCCCAAAGCTGTACCGTGCCGCCGCCATATTGTCCTTTGGGGATCGTGCCTTCGAAGTCGCCGTAGTCGAGCGGATGATCCTCGACCTCGACCGCGAGGCGCTTGTCCTTCGGATCGAGCGATGGGCCCCTCGTCACGGCCCACGACTTGAAGACGCCGTCGAGCTCGAGCCGCAAGTCGAAGTGCAAGCGCGTCGCGGCGTGCTTCTGAATCACATAGCGCAGGCGCCTCGACGATTTGACCGGCAACGTGCCGCTCGGCTCGGCGGTTTGCGAGAAGTCTCGTTTCGAGCGGTATGTCGACAGTTTTCGTGAGGCCACGCGGTTCTCCGTTCCGGTCCGGAATTCTAGGAACGCATTGACGGTGTGCGCCGTTCCGAACTGGCACGTTGCGCCGAGAGCTATCGCTGAAAGCTCGCGCCCTTCCAGCGCCAGCCTTCAGCGCCAGCTCTCCCTCCTGCATTGGTTTTTTCACGCTTCCTTCACGCCTCAGCCGCTACAGCTTTAACGTTGCGCGCCTAGAGTGCTGCCCATACACCGGGAGAGCCCTTATGAGCACGCAATTGGCGATACGCGAAACCTCCATCAGCTATTCCGATGCAGAGTTGGCGGCAATGGCCGAGCAGGTCGAGATGCGAGCTTGGAAGGACATCGTGGCGGCTGCGCCGTCTTGGTTGCGGTTGTCTACGCAACTGCTAGCCGAGGACACGCAGGGTGTGCTGCTGCTCGCGAGCCGCGGCATCCAAAGCCTGCTCTTCAATCGTGTGATCGGACTCGGCGAGCACGCTCCGGCGACCTCGCGCCAGATCGAGGAGCTCAAGGAGCGCTACTCGAACCTCGGCATTTCATCGTATTGGATTCACGTCGGGCCCTACGCGCAGCCATCTCGTTTGGGACGGGTGCTGCTGGGGCACGGCTTGAAACCCTATCGACGCAGTTGGGTGAAGATGATGCGTCCGGCGTGTCGAGTGGCGCCGACGCCGTCGGAGGTTCGCGTGCGGCGCGCGAGTATGGAGGATGCTCACGCCGTCGCGAGCATCCTCGGTCCCGCATTCGATCTGCCGCAACAGGCAGCCGAGTTGTTCACGCAGCTCATCGCGCGGCCGAGATGGACGATCTACGTCGCCGAGTTGGGAAGTGAAATCGTCGCCGCGGCCGGCCTGTTTTTCGATGGCGAAATCGCTTACCTCGCGTTCTCGGCGACGCGCGAGCAGTTTCGACGCCGCGGCGCACAGCGCGCACTGATGCAATCGCGCATCAATCATGCGTGCGACGCCGGTTATCGTTGGATCGCGACCGAAACAGGTTTTCCGCTCGCCGCCGACGAGCCGAGCCCCTCGTACCACAACATGCTATGGGCGGGTTTTCGCCCAATCGCGATTAGGGACAACTACGCGCCGCTCGGGACGGAGTGGAAGAGCGCCGCTGGGAGCGGAGTGTAGGTCGGAATTTATTCCGACACATTCTCGCGGCAAGGGTCGGCATAAATTCCGACCTACAACGTCGAGCGTGTCGCGGCTTACACGCTCGACGCGCTCTCGTCCAGTCTCGAAATCCTCGAGATCCGCGCTTAGACTTCGAGCGCTCTTTTCGTCACACCCTTACACCCTACACCTTACACGTCGAGGGCGGCCGCGCCGCACTCGACCAGGCAGCTATGTGGTTCAAGAATCTCATCGTCTATCGTCTCGCGCCTGAGTGGTCGATTTCCGCAGCGGAGCTCGAAGAGCGTTGTGCGCAGCGCGCGCTGCAAGCGTGCGGCGCCTTCGACATGCAATCGCGCGGATGGGTGCACGTGAGTGCCGCTTCGAAACGTTATGTGCATACGACGAACGGACATCATTTGCTCGCGCTCGGCATCGAGGAAAAATTGCTGCCGGCCTCGATCGTTCGACAGGTCGCGAGCGACCGCGCTGCCGAGCTCGAGCAGCAGCAGGGCTATCCGGTCGGACGCCGCCAAATGCGCGAGTTGAAGGAGCGAGTGACCGAGGAGCTGCGTGCGCGGGCGCTGACGCGCAGAACGACGACGCGGGCGTGGATCGATCCGAAGAACGGCTGGTTCGTCATCGACGCGGCCGGCGGAGCGCGAGCCGATGCGCTTGTCGAGACGTTGCGCGACTCGCTGGGCGGGAGCTTACCGGTGCAGTTCCTCGATGTGGAGCGCTCGCCGCAGATGTCGATGGCGTCCTGGTTGATGCTCGGCGATGCGCCGCTGCGCTTCACGATCGACCAGGATCTCGAGCTGCAGGCGGCCGACAAGACGAAAGCGACGATTCGCTACTCGCGATTTCCGCTCGAAGGCAAGGAAATCCGCACGCATCTGCAATCCGGAATGACTGCGACGAAGCTCGGACTGACCTGGAACGACCGCATCTCCTTCGTGCTCACCGAGAAGCTGCAACTGAAGCGGCTCGAGTTCTTACATGTCGAGAAAGAAAAGGCCGATGGCCAATCCGAAATAACGCCAGAAGAACAGTTCGATATGGATTTCACGCTGATGGCGGGGGAGCTTTCGCAGCTGCTCTCCGACCTCGCGCAAGCGCTCGGCGGCGAAGCGCAGAAGCAAGCAGCGTAGGCTGC
>JAAYXG010000401.1 GCA_012516015.1 Lysobacteraceae bacterium
CTTGCGGCCACGGTCATTTGCTACCGTCCGCGAAGCGCGATTCGCGATGTCGGCAGGGCATTGGGCCTAGGGCTCGACGTCGTCGATCGCTTGGCGAAGTCGCAGGCGTATTGGGACAACTTCGATGCGTTCCAGGCAAGCCTCGAACGCAACGGACTGCATGTCGACGGCGATGTGGTTCGCCGTCTTTGCGCGCGCGTCAAAGAGCTGCTCAACTTTCCCCGCCATCTATCGCAGCACGTCGGCGGTTTCGTAAGCGCGGAAGAGCCGATAAGCGAGCTCGTGCCCATCGAGAACGCGGCGATGCCCGACCGCACCGTCATCCAGTGGGACAAGAACGATCTCGAGGCGCTCGGCTTGCTCAAGGTCGACGTGCTTGCGCTCGGCATGCTGACGGCGATGCGCAAAACCTTCGATCTTCTGAAAAAGGCCGGGTGCGGACCGCACGAGATGAGCGAGATCCCGCGCGAGGACCCTGAAACCTACGACATGATCTGTCGCGCGGAAACGGTGGGCGTGTTCCAAATCGAATCGCGCGCGCAGATGACGATGTTGCCGAGGCTGAGGCCTCGCAAGTACTACGATCTTGTCATCGAGGTCGCGATCGTGCGGCCAGGCCCGATTCAAGGCGGCATGGTTCACCCGTACCTGAAGCGTCGTTTGGACCCGAGCACTGTCACGTACCCTAGCCCGGAGCTCGAGGAGGTGCTGAAGAAAACACTGGGGGTACCGATCTTTCAAGAACAGGTGATGCAGATTGCCATCAAGGCGGCGGGCTTCACGCCTGGCCAAGCGGATCTCTTGCGACGGTCGATGGCTGCGTGGAATCGCAGCGGCACCATGCATCTGTTCAAGCAGCAGCTACTCGATGGAATGCAGGCGCGCGGCTATTCGATCGAGTTCGCCGAGCAGATCTTCAGGCAGATCGAAGGTTTCGGCGAATATGGTTTTCCGGAATCGCATTCCGCCTCGTTTGCGTTGCTAACGTATTTTTCGAGCTATCTCAAATGTCACTGGCCGGCGGCGTTCATCGCGGGGCTGATCAATAGCCAGCCGATGGGCTTCTATCAGCCTGCGCAACTGCTCGAAGAAGCGAAACGCCAGCAAGTACCGATCCTTCCGATCGACGTTCTCGCGAGCGACTGGGACTGTACGCTGGAGATCGAAGCCGACGGCAAGCACGCCATTCGGCTGGGCACTCGATTGGTGCGCGGCCTACGGGAAACCGAGGGACGAACGATCGCCGCGGAGCGCGAGAACGGACCGTACTCGAGCGTCGAGGAGTTCAGTGCTAGAACGCAGCTGCCGAAGCGCGCGATACGCACATTGGCGCTGGCAGGCGCGTTCCGACGACTCACGACCCATCGGCATGCGGCCTTTTGGAAGGCGCTCGGAATCGAGCGGTTGCCCGGGATGTTCGCGCGAATCCCTGAACGCGAAGGCATGCCGATTCTGCCCGAGCCGACCGAGCACGAGGAGGTTCTGACCGATTACCGCCAGCTAGGCTTCAGCACGAAGCGTCACTTGCTCGAGCTCTTGCGCCCGCGATTGCGTTCGCGCGGCGTGCTCACGCGCTGCGAAGCCGCGCAGCGAAAGAACGGAGAGAAAGTTTGCGTCGCCGGGCTGGTCACGCACCTGCAGCGCCCCGGCACGGCATCAGGTGTGGTGTTCGCTTCGCTCGAGGACGAGACGGGCATTAATAATATCGTGATC
>JAAYXG010000402.1 GCA_012516015.1 Lysobacteraceae bacterium
GCGCATAGCGCCGGGTCACTTCGATCGTCGCTTGCCAGTCGCCGCCCGGCGCCGATCGCCAAGTCAACTCGAGGGCGTTCGGCGGGCTCACGAAGCGGTCTGCCGTGACGGGGACCTTGTCATCGATCAACTCGAGTGTGCTCGGCGCGATCGACCAGCCGCTGCTCGAGACGAGCGCGCGATCGGAATGGCTGTTATCGAAGAAGACGTGCCGATCGTAGAAGGAGGGCGTTCCCTTGCCGACGGCGAAGACTGCGGTGGGGTTTGCGAGACTGAGAAGGAGGAGCGCGATCGCTGCCGAGCGCAATGGATCCATGTCTTATCCTCGAGGCGAAGCCGAAAACTCGTCGCAAGACATTCCAACGGCACCGAACGCGATGAGTTCCCACCGGGTTGCACGCGAAACTTGGACCGGAAGGAGAAGGGCAATATCCTCCTCGATCACGCGCAAAGGGGTTGTCCGAGGCCGGTGGCTATCCGGAACGCTATGACGCAGGCGAGAGCCCGAACGCAAGCGCTGTTCTTCATCGTAGCCGTGCTTCTCACGGGCTGGGGTTTCCAGCTCTTTATCATCATGAATGGCGGCGTGCGGGCATTCGGACCCATCTGGCTCGCCGGTTTGATGTGCACGCCGGGTCTGCTTGCCCTGATGCTGAGGCTGGTCTCGAGAATCGGCTTTGCCGACGCGGGTCTGCGGCTCGGTGCGCCGAGGTACTACGCTCTCGCGATCGGCGTACCGATGTTGATTGCGGCAACGTTGAGCGCATTCAGTGTCGTGCTCGACATTCGAATGTTCGCTCCGCTTGGCGCGCGAGCGCTGAACGAGCTGACGCCGGTTCTCTGGACGGTACTTGCGCTCGGACTGATCGGCGCATTCGGCGAGGAACATGGGTGGCGAGGGTTTCTGTTGCCCAAACTGATCGGGGAGGTGCGACATCCCTATGCCTTGACGGGCATCGTGTGGGCCGCTTGGCACCTACCGCTCATCGCCTTTGCTGCATTCTACGACACGGAGCATCGGTTCCTGATGGCTCTAATCTATGCCGTCGGAATCGTTGCGATGAATGTCGTCTTCTGCGAGTTGAGAATGCGCTCGGGATCCGTTTGGGCCGTAGGTATCATGCATGCAACTCACAACTTCGTTCTCCAATTCGTCGTGCCCGTGTTGATCTTGACGATGCCTGGGGAACGAGCGGAGCTTTGGGACTACGTCGCAGGAGATACAGGGCTCACCGTAGCTGCGGCATACGCTTGTGCGTATCTCATGCTTCGCTCTTTGTCGCAACCAGAGAGCCGGAGCGGGTAGTCGCTTCGCCCGCGTGCGTGGCTACGTCTCTGAAGTCTGGGAGCATGAGGAACGCGAGAGAAGCAATGAACGTCACCGAGGAGCAGGTGGCCGCGGGACAGGCGGTCTACACGAAGCTGGTGTTACGGGCATATGACCTCGTTGTGCTCGGGGTATCGAATCGATTCATCTGGAAGTGCCCTACACAGCGACTCCTGGAGCACTACAACCTGCACGTCTCGGCAAATCACGCGGACGTCGGCGTCGGTACGGGCTACTTTCTCGACAAGTGCCGCTTCCCGTCCTCGACTCCCCGTATCGCCTTGATCGATCTGAACCAGAACACGCTCGACTTCGCGTCGCGGCGCATCGCGCGCTACAAACCGACGACGTACCGACGCAGTGTCTTGGATCCCATTTGCATCGACGAACCGAAGTTCGACTCCGTCGGTTTCAACTACTTGCTTCACTGTCTCCCGGGCTCAATCGCATCGAAGTCCGTCGCTCTCGATCGCGTCAAGGCGTTGATGAACGCAAATGCGGTTTTCTTTGGGGCCACGCTGTTGCAGGGCGGCGTTCGTCGCACGCGCCTCGCGAAGCGTTTGATGCACCTATATAACAAGAAAGGCATCTTCTCGAACGAGGCCGACGATTTGGACCGCCTTTCGACAGAGCTCCGTAAACGCTTCACGGATGTGTCGCTTGA
>JAAYXG010000403.1 GCA_012516015.1 Lysobacteraceae bacterium
ACGTCCATGGGCTGAATTTCGATTGCGTTTGTATTCATGCCGGCCCGCGAAGCTCCGGATAAAGCTGGCGGGTGTTCCCCAATTCACCACCTGGCGAAAGCGCCTGCGAGAGCGCGGTCGCCAGTCGACCTGACCCAAAGAGCGCTGCGATCCCCGATTTCTCTGCCTCTCGCGCCCATGGCCGTGAAGCTTTTTCTATGTAATCGCAAAACACAACATATTGTGTCAGGGCACCTAGCCTATGCGGGTGTCACGAGACCGTCAAGAACGCTGGATCGATAAGTTCGCTCCTCTAATCTTGCGCTGAATCAATCAATTACAACACTGTACCGCGAAATAGCGGGCCACAAATTTTCACCATGAGTGAATACACCTACACGAGCGGGCCACAAGATCTTGTGTGACTTGTCGCCAGCATCTGAACAGGGTTTCCACACGCTGTTCCACCAGTCGTGCACAGGTTGTTAACGCACACCACGGGGCGTGGGGCCTGGGCATGGGGCGTGGGGCTTGGGGCGTGGGTAAGAGGTACACGCGGGCTGTGGACCTCTCTTGAAAGCGTTGTGCTCCGCCGCCAATTCCCGACCCAGCTACCCCAGTCGGAGGACAACCATGAGACTAGCTCGCTATGAACCGTGGTCGCTCGTCAATCGCCTCCACCAAGATTTGGACCGCCTGATGAGCCGAGAATTCGGCAGCGTCGAGGACGAGTCGCTCGGTGCGGTGAGCGAATGGATGCCCGCGGTCGACGTGCAAGAGACGAAAGACAGCTTCGTCATCACCGCGGACTTGCCGGGCGTGAAGCCGGAGGACATCGACGTCACGATGGAGAACGGCGTGCTGTCGCTGCGCGGCCAGCGCTCGCACGAAGCGCGCACGGAAGAGAAAGGCTTCCGTCGCATCGAGCGCAGCACGGGCCAGTTCTTCCGCCGCTTCGCATTGCCCGATGTCGCCGACGCAGATTCGATCGAGGCGAAGTGCGAGCACGGCGTGCTGACGGTGAAGATCGCGAAGCGCCCGGAAGTGCAGCCGAGACGCATCGAGGTGCGCAGTAGCTGAACGCGTCGCGTTCAGCTCGGTTGACAGCCAGATAGCGGTCCGCGGCCGCGGACCGCGTCAACCTTGACGGCAAGCGGGTTTGACCGCCAAGCCCACCCAACGGCGTGCGCCTAGCGTCGCGCGACTCCCCCCATATTCCGTTAAGCAGACGGTCCTCAGCGAGGCGCTGCGGGCCGTCGCTTCTGGCTGTCAACCGTCAACGGTCAGCCGTCAACGTGGTTAGAATCTCTCCCCCTAGATTTCACGCACCGCACTCGGTTTAGGAATGTCGATGAAACATCTGTTGGGATTCTTCTGCGCGGCCGTGCTCGTCATCGGCGGGACCGCTTCCGCACAACTCCCCGCGAAGGTCGGCGAGACGCCCGTCCCTTCGCTCGCGCCGATCGTGAAGAAGGCCGCGCCCGCGGTCGTCAACATCGCCACACGCGGCACGGTGCGCGAGCAGCGCCCCCGTAATCCGCTGCTCGAGGATCCCTTCTTCCGCCGCTTCTTCGATGCGCCCGAGTTCGCCCCGCGCGAGCGTCAGTTCCAGAGCGCGGGCTCCGGCGTGATCGTCGATGCGAAGAACGGCTACATCATCACCAACGCGCACGTGATCGAGAACGCCGATGAGATCACCGTGACGCTGCTCGACGACCGCCAGCTCAAGGCGAAGATCGTCGGGCGCGACAAGCCTTCCGATATCGCCGTGCTGCAAGTCGAGGCGAAGAACCTCGTGCAGATGCCGCTCGCCGATTCGAGCAAGGCCGAGGTCGGCGATTTCGTGCTCGCGATCGGCAATCCGTTCGCACTCAGCCACACCGTCACCTCCGGCATCATCAGCGCGCTCGGCCGCACGGAGCGATTCAGCACGAATCCGGAGTCGTATCAGGACTTCATACAAACGGACGCACCGATCAATCCGGGCAACTCGGGCGGCGCGCTCGTCAATCTGTCGGGCGAGCTCGTGGGCATCAACACTGCGATCTTCTCCGGCACGGGCGGCAACATCGGCATCGGCTTTGCGATCCCGTCGAACATGGTGAAGGCCGTGATGACTCACCTCATTCAGTACGGTGAGGTGAAGCGCGGCATGCTCGGCGTGCAGCTCGCGAACCAGTTCACGCCGGAGATCGCCGAGAGCCTCGGGCTCGACAGCGCGCGCGGCGCGCTCGTGTCGCAAGTGATCGAGAACTCCGCGGCGGAGAAGGCCGGCATCAAGGCGGGCGACGTGATCACGTCGATCAACGGCAACCCGATTGCGAACGCCGCCGACCTGCGCAATGCGATCGGATTGCTGCGTATCGGCGAGAAGGTCGAGCTCGGCCTGATGCGCGACGGTAAGCCGCGTCGCGTGACTGCGGTGATCGGCGAGCGCGACAGCACGGGCGCGGCCGGCGCGGCGGAGATTCATCCGGCGCTCGAAGGCGCGTCGTTGACGAACGCTGAAGACGGCCGCGGCGTGCTCGTGGAGAACGTGGCCGAAGGCAGCCCCGCGGCACGCAACGGTTTGCGCCCGAACGACGTGATCCTCGCGATCGGCCGCGTGCGCGTACAGAACGTGCAGCAGCTCCGCGCGGCGCTTCGCAATACGAACGCGTTCGCGATCACGATCCGGCGAGGGAACGCGACGCTCGTCTTCCCCATCGGATAGGCCGAGGCCCGGCCGGCGGTCGCCGGCCGGGCCGCGGCGAAAGCTTCGCCCATCTAAGTGCTAGCTGAAGAAGACATAGAGCAGTTCTTGCGCGACGGCTTCGTGAAAGTCACGAACGCCTTTCCGCGCGAGCTAGCCGAAGAAGCGCGCGCGATTCTCTGGCGCGATACCGGTTGCGATCCCGACGATCCCTCGACGTGGACGCGGCCGGTGGTTCGGCTTGGGCACTATTTCGATCCGCCGTTCTTCGCGGCCGCGAATACGACTCGCCTTCACGCCGCATTCGATGCGCTCGTCGGCAAAGGCAGATGGCAGAAGATCGGCGCGGTCGGGACGTTTCCGGTTCGATTCCCGTCTGCCGAAGATCCAGGCGACACGGGTTGGCACATCGATGTGAGCTTCGGTGAGAACACCGGCGACTTTCTGGAATGGCGTGCGAACGTGTTCTCGAAGGGACGCGCGCTGCTCGCGCTGTTTCTCTTCTCCGATGTCGGTGAGGCGGATGCGCCCACGCGGATTCGCGTCGGCTCTCATCTCGACATCGCCCGACGGCTCGCACCTGCCGGCGAGGCGGGACTCACGCTGCGCGCGCTTGCGGCAAACGGGTTTGAGGAGACGGCGCACTGCGCGGAGGTATCGGCAACCGGTGAAGCGGGCACCGTTTATCTATGTCATCCGTTCCTCGTGCACGCCGCGCAGCTCCACCGCGGCACGCGGCCTAGATTCCTAGCGCAACCGCCGCTGTTGCCGTCGGAACCTTTTCAGTTGAATCGCGCGGACGGCGCCTATTCCCCGGTCGAGGCGGCCATTCGCGAGGCGATCGCGTAGACGCCAGCCGCTTCGCGGCGAAAGCTCCACTACGTTGCGCTAGAAAGCTACCGCTGGACAGAAAAAGAAATGCGGGCGGCCGCGACTCTCGCAGCAGCAACCTTCTGTCTAGCGGGAGCTTTCTAGCGTAGCGGTAGCGAAGCCATCTAGCGGGAGCTTTCTAGCCGACAGCTCACCAGCGCTAGCTCAGCGGGTGCTCTCCAGCGAAAGCTCAGTCGCGCGGCAGAGCTCGCTTCTTCGCTTCGCGCCTTCAGGGCCTTCGATCGCCTTCATCTCCGCGTAGAACTTCTCGAGATCTTCGCCGACGGATTCGAACACGCGACGCAAACCCGGTACGCAGCCGTGGTACGTCGCGGCGGAGACGAGATGTGCGTTGTTGAGGGTGCGGGAGAACCACGCGTCGTAGCCTGCGTAGCCGCCCCACTCGCGTTTCATTCTTTCGTACTCGAGCTTCATCAACCCGAACTCGTATTGCTTGCGCGCGCGCATCTCCTCCGGCGGTAGGTCGGAGGCATAGAGCGCCTCGAGGCGATCGCGCGTTCGGAGCAATAGCGCGATGAACTCGCGATTGCGCTGACGTTGCCGTTGCCAACCCTCGAGCTGACGCAACGCGCCGCGCGCTTCGAGCCACCGTTCGAGGCCGACTTCTTCGACGATCGTGGCGAAGCCTTCGTTGAAGTCGGAATCGCCCGGGACGTAGACGACCTGATGCGCGAGCTCGTGAAACAGGGTCGCCGCGAGCTGTGCATCGCTCCACCTGAGCATCGTGTTGAGCACGGGGTCATCGAAATGGCCGAG
The DNA here is from genome assembly GCA_012516015.1 of Lysobacteraceae bacterium. Classification (GTDB taxonomy): domain Bacteria; phylum Pseudomonadota; class Gammaproteobacteria; order Steroidobacterales; family Steroidobacteraceae; genus Steroidobacter. The sequence goes on from JAAYXG010000403.1 coordinate 4,319, forward strand.
CGTCGAGTAGGCCGCGACACCGCCGACCGCGGCGTCGTAGCCGTTGCGGTTCAGGCGCCGCGCGTAGTTCATCGCGGCTTCCTGGCTGAAGTAGCCGCGATACACCACGCAGCCCGCGATGGGAAAGCACCATTGCCTCGCCTTCACCGAGAAC
>JAAYXG010000404.1 GCA_012516015.1 Lysobacteraceae bacterium
GAAGAGCCCCGTCAACGTCGCGATCACCGGTGCCGCCGGCCAGATCGGTTACGCCCTTGCCTTTCGCATCGCTTCAGGTCAGATGCTGGGCGAAGATCAGCCGATCAATCTGCATCTATTGGAGATCACGCCTGCTCTACCGGCCTTGCAGGGCGTCGTCATGGAGTTGAGCGATTGCGCTTTTCCGACGCTCAACAAGGTCGTGGCAACGGACGATGCGAAGGTTGCCTTCAAGGATTGCGATGTCGCGATGCTGGTCGGTGCGCGGCCGCGCGGGCCGGGGATGGAGCGCAAGGATTTGCTGCTCGCGAACGCGCAGATCTTCTCTGCACAGGGCAAAGCGCTGGATGAGGTCGCAAAGCGCGACGTGCGCGTGCTCGTCGTCGGCAATCCCGCGAACACGAACGCCTTGATCGCTCAGCGCAACGCGCCCAACCTCAATCCCGCGAACTTCACCGCGATGGTTCGCCTGGACCACAACCGTGCGGCGGCGCAGCTCGCGGAGAAGACCGGCCAACACGTCACCAGCGTTCGTCGCGTCACGATCTGGGGTAATCACTCCTCCACGCAATACCCCGATTTGCACCACGCGCTGGTCGGTGACAAACCCGCATTGTCTCTCGTCGATCGCGACTGGTATGCGGAAACGTTCATTCCGGTCGTGCAGCAACGCGGAGCGGCGATCATCAAAGCACGCGGTGCATCGTCCGCCGCCTCGGCTGCATCGGCCGCCATCGATCACGTACGCGATTGGGTGAAGGGTACCGAAGAGGGCAACTGGGTCAGCATGGCCGTGCCTTCCGACGGAAGTTACGGTATCCCCGCCGGTGTCATCTTCGGTTATCCCGTAACGTGCAAGGACGGCCAGTATCGAATCGTGCAGGGGCTGGAAGTGAACGCATTCAGCCGCGAGCGGCTCGACGCGACGCATAAAGAACTGCTCGAGGAGCGCGACGGAGTGAAAGAACTCCTCTGAGGCTCTGGGCTCTGGGCTCTGGGCTCTGGCGAGAACGATTTCGCGCTCGAATCTGGGCTTTCGACGACTCTCTCCCGCTACGGGGGAGAGACTTGGGCCGGGGACAGTGACAGCGTTCCGAACGCAACGTCCTCTCAACGCAAGATTGTCCGACAATTCTCACGCTGAGCTTGCTGGGCTCTAGCGCACGAGCTAGTGTCGATGGCAATGCTGGGCACGACGGTTTGGTCCTATCCGGCGAGCGCCCAGAGCCCATGACCCGGCTTCGCGGAGCGAAGCTTACGCGCGAGGTGTTCTTCGTGAGCAGCGTCGTTTGGTTTCTCATCTTCCTCGTCGGCGGGCTCGTGCTCGCCTATCAGCGTGTCTCGCTGCTGACCGCAACGGTCGCATACGGTGCGGCGCTCTTCGTCTACGCACTCATAGGTAACGGAAGCCTCCCGTGGATGATCGTGCTGTGGCTCGTGCTCGCCGCGCTCGTGCTGCTCAACATCGACGCGATCAGGATTCGTTTCATCACCCGGCCGTTCCTCCGTACGTATCGTCGTTTGCTGCCCTCGATGTCGCAGACGGAGAAAGACGCACTCGAAGCCGGCACGGTGTGGTGGGACGGCGAGCTGTTCACCGGCGGGCCCGATTGGGAAAAGCTGCTCTCGGCGGCCGCACCCAAGCTCTCGGCCGAGGAGCAGGCATTTCTCGACGGACCGTGCGAAGAGCTGTGCCGCATGATCGACGATTGGGAAATCACCCACCGTCGCGCGGATCTGCCGCCCCACATCTGGGACTACCTGAAAACGAAAGGCTTCTTCGCGATGATCATCCCGAAGAAGTACGGCGGGCTCGAGTTCTCGGCCTATGCGCACTCATGCGTGCTCGTAAAGCTCGCGAGCCGCTCGAGCACCGTGAGCTCGACCGTTGCGGTGCCCAACTCGCTCGGCCCCGCCGAATTGCTGCTCCATTACGGCACAGACGAGCAGCGCGAGTACTACCTGCCGCGGCTCGCGCGCGGCGAGGAAGTGCCGTGCTTCGCACTCACCGGGCCGCGCGCGGGCTCCGATGCCGCTTCGATTCCGGATACCGGCGTCGTCTGTAAAGGTGTCTACGAAGGGCGGGAAGTGCTCGGCGTACGACTCAACTTTTCCAAGCGCTACATCACGCTCGCACCGATTGCGACCGTCATCGGCCTCGCGTTCAAGCTTTACGATCCGGAACGCTTGCTCGGCGGCGATCGCGAGGACTACGGCATCACCTGCGCGCTCATCCCTCGCAACACGCCGGGCATCACGATCGGGCGGCGCCACTTTCCCTTGAACGTGCCGTTCCAGAACGGTCCGATTCAAGGCAAGGACGTGTTCGTGCCGATCGATGCCTTGATCGGCGGAGCGAAGATGGCCGGTCAAGGCTGGCGCATGCTCGTCGAGCAACTATCGGTCGGGCGCTGCATTTCTTTGCCGTCGAACGCGACCGGGGGCGCGAAAGCCGCCGTTTTTGCCTCCGGCGCGTATGCCCGCATTCGACGCCAGTTCAACTTGCCCGTCGGTCAGTTCGAAGGCGTCAAGGAAGTCCTCGCGCGCATGGCTGGACACACCTACATCATGGATGCCGCGCGATCGGTCACGGCCGGCGCAATCGACGGCGGCGAAAAACCGTCCGTCCCTTCCGCCATGCTGAAGTACCACCTCACGGAGCTCGGTCGGCTGGTCGCGAACGATGCGATGGACGTGCACGGCGGCAAGGGCATCTGCCTCGGACCGAA
>JAAYXG010000405.1 GCA_012516015.1 Lysobacteraceae bacterium
GCGCACAGGAGGCTGCCGGCCAATACGCGCACGTATAACGACATCTTGTACAGAATCAAGACGTCGGACGAGATTCTCGATCCGTTGCGGATCTTCGTATCCGACAAAGAGCTCGTGAAGCTGTACATCAAAGCGGTCGTAGGAGACGAGTACAACGTTCCGACGCTCGATGTGATCAGGACTCGCGAAGCGGTGGATACCTACGAGTTCCCGATGAGGTGCTGTATCAAACCGACACAGGTCAGCGGCCGCGTCGTCTTGCGGGAGCGCGGCGAACCGCTCGATCGCGAAGAGATCAAGAGCTGGTTCGATTTCAACTACTACCGCGTCAATCGCGAGGCCAACTACAAGCTGCTCAAGCCGAAGGTGATCGTCGAGCCGCTCATCTTCGACAGCTCGAACGTCGAGGACTACAAGATCTTCTGCTACAAGGGCATCCCGAGACTGATCCAGGTGGATGTGGATCGCTATATCGAGCACAAGCGCAAGTACTTCGATGCCGACTGGAATGAGCTCGATTTCTCGATCAAGTATCCGCGCGCCGACAGGCGCATTCCGCGGCCAGGAAACCTGCCCGAGATGCTTGCGGTAGCCGCGGAGCTCAGCAAGCACTTCTGGTTCGTCAGAGTGGATCTCTACAGCGACAGCGGCAAAGTGTACGTAGGCGAGATTACGCATTGCGCCGACAATGCCAACGGCCGCTTCCGGCCAGCCTCTGCCGAGCAAGCCCTGTCCGAGTACTTGTTCCGCGATGTTCCGCCTCGGAGCGCCGATCCGGTACCGCACGGGCGGGAATCGCTGTCGGCGATCTAGACGGCACGTGCAGGCACGCATTCGCCAACGCGTTCGGTGGCAATGAGACGTAAATGGCCGTAGCTCCATCACATATGGTTCCCGCGACGGAGCTCTCCCGCTCGAACGAGACGGGCATGAGCCTTCTGTTGGTGGCGCTTCTCACGCTCGTCGCCGCGGAGCAAGTGTTCGCGCTCCCGCTCAGCATGGGGCCCGGATTGTCCATGGAGAACGCGCTGATTTACGTCGTGCTGAGCGCGCTCATTTTCAAGATGGCGGTGCAGCGCTCGACGCGCTTCGAGCTTCGCGCACTGCACATCTGCTTCTTCGCTCTGATCGGTTACGCGGCCTTGACGCTGATCGTGGCAGCGCTCGTCATTCAGTATCCGGGCTATCGAACGATCAAATACGTCATCTCTCTCAAGGCGCGCCTCGTCGATCAGCTCGTGTTCTTCGCGGTCTTTTTCTATGCCCTGCATCACAGTCGCAGCGCCTTCAATGTCATGAAGGCGCTGCTCTTGCTCACGGTGCTGATGAACGTGATCGCGCTTTTGGACGGTTTCGGCTACATCGAGGCTGCGGGCCTGGTCGAACGAGAGGACGGTCGAGCGCAGGGCATCATGGGCGAGTCGAATCAATCCGCTGCGTTCATCGCTACGTTCCTGCCTGCACTCGTCGCAATGACGCTCGTCAGTCGAGGCGTGGCGCGTCTGTTCTGGATCGGAGGCTTGCTAGTCTGCGTCGCCGCGATGTTCATGTCCGCTTCGCGCGGCGGACTGGTCGCAGTGCTCGTCGCCTCGTTGTGGGGGCTCGCGTGCTTCCACAAGTATGTTTCGACGCGTTCGATCTTGGCCGTGACCGGCGTGGCGCTGTCCGTCGTCGCGATCGCACTGCCGCTCGTGATGGCGGAGTATGGATCGCTGCTCTTCAATCGGTTCGTGGGCGACACGAGCAGCGTCGACATCGTCGACGTGTCCTCGGGCCGGTTGGACATCTGGGCAGGTTTGCTGTCCACGATGGCACGGGCCCCCATCACATTCTTGAGCGGCTACGGATGGGAAGTGTATGACTCGATGCCATTCAGGCTCGCGCCCCACAATCACTATCTTGCACTGTGGTTCAACCTGGGCTTGGTCGGGCTCGCATGCGGGACCGCGCTCCTCGTCATCGTCGCGCATTCCGCAATTCGGGCAGTGTCGCTTCTCGCGAATCCCTACCGATCGGCGCTGATGGCGTTTGCGATCGGTACCGTAGCGATTGCGACCGCGACTTTCTTCGTCGACCTGTACAAGCCGTGGACGTACTTCTGGGCGTATGCGGGCCTTGCCATGCGCATTGCCGTAAATGCCCGTTACCAACAGCCGACATCTCTTGTCGAAACAAACACCGCGGCTGCGCCGTTACCGAAGCACGATCCGTTCGGGTGGGTCGCAAACGCACGCTGATGAAGGTGTCGATTCTCGAGATGGAAGGACTGAAGCTCGATGCGCGAAGAATGACTCGTGACGCCGCCGCGCGCGGCACCACGATGCAGCGGACGATCGTGTCCTCGCAATCGAGACCGAGTGCGAAGCGGCAATTGTCCGCTCTGTTCGTCTTGAATAGCCTCAACGTCGGCGGGTCAGAAACGAAAACCGTCCGCCTTGCAAACGCGCTCACGAGCCGCGGTGTGCGCGCCGGCATCGCTGTCCTGAACGGTCCCGAGGACCTTCGCAAAGCGCTTCGGCCCGATGTTCCGGTCTGGCATCTTCACAGGACAGGTAAGTTCTCGTTCGCGGCGCTGCGTACTTTGCGTGCGCTCATCCGTGAGCAGCAGCCGAGCGCCGTGCTCTCGGTAAATCTTTATCCCGCGCTGTATCTGTCGCTTGCGGATCTCGGCTCGCAGCGACAGTATCGATCGATCGCCTTGCTCAACACGACGATTCTGCCGGCAGGCCAAGCGTGGAAGAAGGCCTTCTACCAGCCCTTTCTGCATCGGTTGGATCGTGTCGTCTACGGGTGCGAGCGTCACCGGGACGACTGGGCCACTCGGGCGATCTTGTCGCGTTCGAGCGTGATCTACAACGGAGTGGACACAGAGCGCTTCGCGCCATGGACAGAGTCCGCGCGTAAGATTTCGGAACGGGCGGGACGGGGCATACCGCCAAATGCCTTCGTGATCGGGACGGTTGGACGGCTCGCGCCGGAGAAAAATCAGCGCGTTCTCATCGATGCGCTGAGCGGGTTGCGCAAGCAAGGCATCTCCGCGCATTTGCTCCTGGTCGGAGAGGGAGGAGAGCGGGGGGTACTCGAAGCTCACGCGGAGCGGATGGGCGTGAAGCGGCACGTCACATTCGCCGGTGTGCAACAAGACGTCCGAACGCTGTTGTCGATCATGGATGTCTTCGTGCTCCCGTCCACTCGTGTCGAGACCTTTTCGAATGCCGCGCTCGAGGCAATGGCGATGGGGCTGCCCGTCGTGCTCAGCCGCATCGGCGGCGCGGACGAGATGATACGCAACGGTATCGACGGCTACACGCTCGGCGTCGATGAGCTATCGGCGTCGCTCGTGCCGTTGCTCGTCTCGCTTCAGGCAGACGAGCGCTCGCGCGCGCTGCTCGGCCGTCGCGCGCGCGAGCGAGTGGAGCGGCGGTTTTCGTTCGACGGAATGGTGGATGCCTATGAGGCTTTGATCGCAGGCCAGGTCCGGACAGGGAGCGACTGACATGGCGCACGCACTCTTGAATTCTGACTCGAAGACGGATGTGCCTGCAACGCACCGACTGAGCGCGCCCGATGCGGTTCCGGAGATTCTCTACATCATGGGAACGGGCCGAAGCGGTACGACGATCCTGGAAGTCTTGCTCACGAGCTCGGAGCGTATCGTTGGCAGCGGCGAGCTGAAGCACATCGTCAGGGATGGGTTCATACGCGACGTTCAATGCTCGTGCGGACAGCCGACGCACGAGTGTGCGCTCTGGTCGAAAGTGCTCGAGCACACGCGTTGGTCGCGGGAGGAATGTGCGGAAATCGCGGCCACGATCGAACGGATCGAGGGTCACCGTGCCTTTGCGAGCGTGTGGCTCGGCACGGCGGACGAGCGCTCGATCAAGCGTCATCGCGACACGACGGAACGGATCTTTCGTTCGATCCGGCGCGCCACAGGTGCCGAC
>JAAYXG010000036.1 GCA_012516015.1 Lysobacteraceae bacterium
AGCGGCATGAGCTTAGTGATCAACAACGAAACTTCCCCCCAACCTTCTTCTGCAACGGGAATGCGAATGCCAGGAGGCACGATTCCGGCTTCTGACTATCCCCTGTCCCCTGCTCCCTAGTCACTTCTTTATGCTGTGGCTTTGCTTGTCCCTACCCAAATTGCCTCTAGAGGCTTTACGTGCGCATGACGATGGGGCTCCTACGGTCGTTACGACCTGCGAGGGCAACGCACGTTGGGTGGTCTGCTGCAGTCGCGCGGCCGAACGAAATCATTTGAAGCCTGCCGTCAACTACAACGTCACCCTTGCGACATGCCCTGAGGTGAAAATGCTCGAGCGCAATGTGTCTGCCGAGCGCTCTGCGCTCGAGCGGCTTGCAGCTTGGGGATACCAATTCAGCAGCACGGTCGTGCTGGGCGACGTTTCGAGCCGTTCGAGCGAAGCACATCAAGCGACTCTGTGGATCGAGATCGGCGCGAGCTTGAAGCTGTTCGGCGGTTTTCGCGCACTGGTGGAAATGATCGAGAGCGAGCTTCGCGAGCTGAGCTATACGTATCGGCTGGGCGTCGCACCGACGCTCGAAGGTGCCGCACTCCTTGCGCGCGCCGGAATTCGCATCGCAACGACGAACGTGCAAAGTCTATACGAGCGCATTAGGCATCTACCCGTTCAATATCTGGCGCTGCCCGCTCGCACATGCCAGCAACTCGTCACCGCCGGCGTACGCACGATCGGTCTCGTGCTCGAATTGCCTCGCGATTCGCTCGCCAAGCGTTTCGGTCCCGAGATGAGCCGCTATTTGGATCGTTTGATGGGTGAAGCAGCCGATCCGCGCCCTACGTTCAACTTGCCGCCTCGCTACGATACACACTTCGATTTCGACTTCGAGATCCACAGCACCGAATCGTTGCTCTTTCCGCTCAAGCGGCTGCTGCGCGAGTTTGCGGGCTTCCTACGAGCACGCGACGCCGGTGTTCAATCCTTCGATCTCGTGTTCGAGCATAGCGAAGGCGCCAGTACGTCCATGCACGTCGGACTATCGCTGCCGGACCGAAGCCCGGAGAAGTTCCTTGCTCTGGTTCGCGAGCGACTCGAGCGCATCAGATTGCCCGCGAGCACGATCGGGCTGCGGCTCATCGCCAACCATTTCTCCGGTCCGACGGCGCAGCAATCCGACTTCTTCAGTCACGCGTTGCGAAACGGCGAGGAGCTCTCGCACACGATCGACCGCCTCACGGCCCGGCTGGGCGAAGGACACGTCTACGGATTGAACACCGCGGCCGATCATCGGCCCGAGGCAAGTTGGCACAGAGCAAGGCTCGATGAAGGGCGCGAGCCGCTCCAGTTTCCCGATCGTCCACTGTGGCTGCTTCCGGAGCCCAAACCGCTACAGCTTTCGACGATTCCGCAAATCACCTCCGGCCCCGAGCGAATCGAGAGCGGCTGGTGGGATACGGGCGACGTCGAACGCGACTACTACATCGTGCGCACGAGCAACGGCGCGGACCTATGGGTGTATCGGGATCTGGCGCGGAACGGGGAGTGGTATCTGCATGGGTTTTGGGGCTGACGCCCCGGTTGACGGTTGACTGTTGACAGTTGACGGCCAGAACCGGAATCGAAAGTCGAGGTTCGAGAACAGATGAACACTTCTTCTGACGGTCAACTGTCAACTGCCAACCGTCAACCCTCTTCTTTTTCTGACCGTCAACTGTCAACTGTCAACTGTCAACCATCTTCACTCACCGTCAACGTATCGCCCTCCGGGCGATACGCCGAACTCCACTGCCTCAGCAACTTCACGTTCTTGCGCGGGGCGTCGCATCCCGGCGAGCTCGTGCTCCAAGCGCATCGGCTCGGATATGCTGCGCTTGCGCTCACGGACGAGTGCTCGATGGCCGGTGTCGTGCGGGCATACGAGGCTGCGAAGGATTGCGGCATGAAGCTCATCGTCGGGTCGGAGTTTCGGACGAAGGACGATCTGCATCTGGTGTTGCTCGCGCCGACGCAGACGGCTTATGCGCAGATCTGCCGACTCATCACGACGGGCCGTCGTCGTTCCGAGAAAGGCAGCTACCAGCTCTCGCGCGCCGACTTTGCGAACGGCTTGGACGAGTGTATCGCCCTATGGATTCCCTCGAGGGGCGCTACACCGTCGCAAGCCCATTGGGTCCGCGAACGATTCCCGGATCGCGCTTGGATTGCGGTGGAGCTGCATCGCTCCGCGGACGACGCGAAATATCTCGAAGCGTTGCAGTCTCTGGGCGAGTGCTCGCGGCTGCCGCTCGTCGCATCGGGCGACGTTCACATGCACATCAAGGAACGGCGTGCGCTTCAGGATATCGTGACGGCAATCCGACATCGCTGCACTCTCGCCGAGGCCGGACATCGACTCTTTCCGAACGGCGAGCGATATCTCCGCCCGTATGACGATCTCGCTTCCTTGTATCCTCGCGCGCTGCTCGATGAAACGTTGCGCATTGCGGATCGCTGCCGCTTCTCGCTCGGAAGCTTGCGCTATCGCTATCCCAAAGAGCTCGTACCGAACGGCCAGACAGCGACGGAGTACCTCAGAGAGCTCACCGAGACCGGGCTCGCGAAGCGATGGCCGAACGGCGCACCGGCCAAAGTACGGGAAATGGTGGAGCGAGAG
>JAAYXG010000406.1 GCA_012516015.1 Lysobacteraceae bacterium
CCGGCGCCCTACTTTTCTACCCGGCGGCGGAGATGGTCGAGTACGCGTACTTCCTCGGCGCGCTCTTCGTCATCGCGAGCGGGCTCGCATTCCTCGAGACATCCGCGAATCCGCTCATGACGGTCATGGGCCCGCCTGAAGAAGCGGACCGCCGTCTCAACTTCGCGCAATCGTTCAATCCGCTCGGCGCGATCACGGGCGTCGTGCTCGGCAGCCATCTCATCTTCTCGGACGTGCAGCTGACGCCAGAGCATATCGTGGGCCTGAGCCAACACGAGCTCGATGCGCTCTATGCCGCCGAAGCGCGAGCGGTGCAACTTCCGTATCTCGCGCTCGGTCTGTTCGTATTCTTCTGGGCCGCGCTCGTGATGCTCGTGAGATTTCCCCGCGTCGATGAACAAGACGCTGGGAGCGAACGCACATCCGTCGTCGGAAGCTTCCGCGCGTTGCGCTCGTACCCTCGCTTCTGGTTCGGCGTCATCGCTCAATTCTTCTACGTCGGCGCACAAGTCGGCTTGTGGAGCTACCTGATCCGCTACACGCAATACAATCTGCCGGGCACGCTCGAACGCGAAGCATCCGGGTTCCTGACGGCATCGCTGGTTCTCTTCATGGCGGGGCGCTTCATCGGCACTGCGCTCATGCGCAGGTACCCGGCGTCCGCGTTGATGGCTGTGTTCGCGGCAAGCGCCACCGCTCTGTCGATCGTAGCGGCTGTAGCGGGCGGCTATGTCGGTCTCTATGCGTTGGTCGCCGTCAGCTTCTTCATGTCGATCATGTTCCCGACGATCTTCTCGCTCAGCCTCCGCGGGCTCGGCGAACATACGAAGAGCGGCGCTTCGTTCCTCGTCATGGCCATCGTCGGAGGGGCGTTGCTGACCGCGGTCATGGGGCGAATCTCGGACGCGACCTCGATCAATACGGCGATCGGCGTGCCAGCATTCTGCTTCTGCGTCGTGCTCGCCTTCGCTTGGTTCGCTTGGCGCAACGACCGACGCGCCTGAGCATTCGCTACGCCCAAGCGCACAACGCTGTAGCGTCGTAGCCTGACGTGCCAGGCAGGCTTTTTACTGCTATTCTGCGTTTTCAGATATGAACGGTACCTCCACGTCCATCGGTCGCTCCCCGGTATCGCGGCGTCCACTCGGGCGCACGGACGTCGTGCCGAGCGCGTTCGGTTTGGGGGGCAGCGGGCTCGGCAATCTCTATCGGTCCGTTACCGATGAGGATGCGATCGCGATCGTGCATGCTGCAATCGATTCGGGCGTCGATTTCCTCGATACAGCGCCGTTCTACGGCTTCGGCCTGAGCGAGCGGCGCATCGGCACGGCGCTGCGCGGACGCGCCGCGTTACCGATCCTCTCCACAAAGGTGGGCCGAATCCTCGACCCCTCTCCAGGGGCGAGCGCGCCACGTCACGGCTTCCACTCCCACGAACCCTACGAGCCGCGCTTCGACTATTCCCACGATGCCATCCTGCGCTCGCACGAAAGCAGCCTGACGCGTTTGCAAGTCGATCGCGTCGACGTGCTCCTTTGCCATGACCTCGGCACGTACGCGCACGGCGCGGATAG
>JAAYXG010000037.1 GCA_012516015.1 Lysobacteraceae bacterium
ATCGGCCAAAGACGAGCTCGTTCAGGCCGAGACGCAGGAGGCGATCGAGCTCGCCTCCCGGAAAGTCGACCTACTTTGCAACTAAGTCAACCGGCACAAGCGATTTGCGCCGGCGGCTCAGTCGTCGAAATCGTCATCGTCGTCGAAATCATCGTCGTCTCGAATCAACTGCCCGCGCACTTCGCCCGCGGGATTGTCCACGGTATGTACGTTCGCATAGATGAGTCCCTTGCGCGCGGCGAAAGCGAGCGATGAGATATTGCGCACCGGCTGCCCGATCAGCGCTTCGCACGCTTCCGCGCCCACCTCGATGTGCTCGTTGCGGCGCGTACCGCGAGCGAGCATCCCATTCACATCGGCGCCGTCGGCGTTGAGATCCGACAGGAAGACCACGATCGGTCCGTTCTCGCCCGCGCGTCCGCAATGTAGATGCGCCTGAGTCACGCGCCTGCCGTTCCTCACGTCGAGCCTGAATTCGAACGCGGACAGGTCGCGAGAGAACTCGATGCGCGTGCGCGCGCTCGTGTCGGTGGCGACACCGAGCGACGGCGTCGCCGGCGCATCCGGCGGCGTGACTTCCTGCGCGCCGCTCAGGAACGCCTGGAACGTAAATTCATCATCGTCGTCTTGAGCGCTCACCGAGCTCACCGCCAACATCCCCGCAAGCGCGGTCAACCAAGTCACCTGTGCGTTCATGGGCGCCTCCTCGTTGCATCGTGCGCGGAGTCTACGCTTGCGGTCGTTCGAAGCTAGCAGCGCCGTCTTATGGCGTGTCAGCTCTCGCGCGCACGAGACAGTCCGCCGGACGCATACCGGCGCGTCTCGGAACATGTCGAGAAATTGCGCGACGAACGTCCGCGTTGCATTACATGAATGTCAAAGGCCTTGGTTTGTAAGCCGCTGCGAGCGCATCGGCATTCGCGCCTAAACCCGCATCGAAGGGATTGCTCATTGCGCGGTGCGTCTGCGAAGTCAGTGATCGGGAGCCACGCTCAGGGCTCGACGCAAGACGATTTCGATCGATTCGTCTCAGTCGAGATCGAGCATCTTCGATAGTTGCGCCTTCGTGTAGACGCGGAAGGCAATCAGCGTCTCGGTCGCGAGGATGCCGCGGAGCTTCCGTACTCTGGTGCTGATGACATCCGCCAGCTCCTCGTTCTCGCGGACCCGAACGATCGCGACGAGATCGTATTGGCCGGCTACGGAAAAGACCTCCTTGATGCCCGGAACGTCGACGAGTTGCTCGGCCAGCTCGTTGATGAGATCCGTCTCTGCCTTGATCAGCACCAGTGCATGAACACCGCTCATAATCACCTCTACCCATCGTCGTCGAGTCAGTATGCTCGTGTTAACTCATCAGGAGCAGATCGGTTCGTTTTGCTCGCTGCCGGGCGCACACCTCTGCATCCCGCTCCGCACGACTGTACTCCCGATAGGCGAGATCGGACAGTCTACGGCGCGAGCGCGTGAACGGCGGGCGACCACCGGCGACATAGAGATTTCGCTCCAGCATTTCGTGCGCTTCGAAGTCGGCGCACTCGAAGCTCCGATTGCTGATTCCCGTACCTTCGCACTACTGTCCGGGAAAATCAGGGATACAACGACTGGTGCGAAGAATCGCGAACGACCGCGCGCTTTGAGTTTGGCGAGACTCAACAACCTTATCGTCCCGGCGTAGGCCGGGATCCAGGCAAAGAAGGGCGCGCCGCTGCGCGCGAATGCCTGGACTCCGGCCTCCGCCGGAGCGACGACTGTGAGTATTACGCATTTTCGCAGTAGGGCGTGCCTCCGCGACGCCTGCGCGAGCAAGAACATTCACGACAACCTGACGATATGCATACTCGTTCCTTCGAGAGAAGCGACGCAGCCCCTTAGGTGGGGCAGTAGATCTCTTGCAGCACGGCCAAGACTTTGTGCACGGGACCGGGCGGCACGGAATAGTAAACCGTCTGCGCTTCCTTCTCGGTCTTGACGAGCTTGCGCTCGCGCAGCACGGCGAGGTGCTGTGAAAGTGCGGACTGACTCAGGCCGATGTGCTCGTTAATCTGACCCACGGACAATCTCCGCCCCAGAAGGCAGCACAAGATGGACAGGCGCTGCTCGTTCGCGAGCGCGCGCAGCAGGTCGGCCGCCTCGCCGACGTGCGTCATCATCTCTTGCGCCGCTTTCGCGTTGGGCAAGCTGGTCCGATTGCGTCTCGTCGCCATCGATCCCTCCGATGCTCCTCACACAGGCGGCATTATATTTCAATATTGACTACATTAGCAATCTCTAATACAGTGATCGACGAAATAATGATTGCGGAGGAATCGGCGATGACTATCGATCGCATGGTGATGAGATTCGCGGGCACCGTCGTCCTGCTGGGCCTGGCGCTCGGCTGGTCGGTGAACCAGAACTGGTACTGGCTCAGCGCCTTCGTCGGCCTGAACCTGCTGCAGGCATCGTTCACCGGATTTTGTCCGCTCGCACGCATCCTCAAGCGTTTGGGCGTCAAGCCCGGCGCGGCTTTTTGAGCGCCATGAGAGCCGCCATCGTTACGGCCGCGCTGCTGCTCGCTTGGTCCGCGGGACGCGCCGCGCAGTCGGCGCTCGAGACTCTAAACGTGACTGCGGAGCAGGTGCCCGTCGAGCGCGTCCTCGACGGGACGATCGAAGCGGTCAGTCGCGGCACGGTCTCCGCGCAAACAGCGGGCCGTGTCGCCGAGGTGCTGTATGACGTGAACGACTTCGTGCCCGCCGATGCCGTGATCATCCGCTTGCACGCCACGGAGCAACGCGCCTCGCTCGAGCAGGCACAAGCGGCGCTCAAGGAAGCGACGGAGCGCGAAGCGGAAGCGCAAACCCGCTACGCGCGCATTCTCGGACTGTATCGCGATCAAGCGGCCTCAAAATCGCAGTTGGATGCCGCCACGGCCGAGCGGGACGCCGCCGTCGCACGCCTCGCGGCGGCGAGAGCCGCCTTGGACGCGGCGCGCGAAGGCGTGAGCTACACGGAGATTCGCGCGCCGTATGCGGGCGTCGTGACGGAGCGTCACGTCGAGGTCGGCGAAAGCGTGCGCCCCGGGACGCCGCTGATGAGCGGACTGTCGCTGCAGTACTTGCGTGTCGCCGTCGACCTGCCGCAGAGCGTCGTAGAAAGCGTTCGCCGACTGCGCAAAGCCGCCGTCTACGTCGACGGCAAGCGCATTCCGGCCGAGAACGTCACGATCTTTCCCCAAGCGGCGCCGCAATCGAATACGTTCCGAGCCCGCATCGACTTGCCGGAGAACGCGGCCGACCTTTATCCCGGCATGCTCGTCAAGGTCGGCTTCGTCGTAGGCGAAACGTCGCAGCTGCTGATACCGACGAGCGCGCTCGTCGAGCGCGGTGAAATTACGGCCGTTTACGCGCTCGACGACGAGGATCGCGTGACGCTCCGGCAAGTGCGACTCGGCAACCGAATCGACGACCGCGTGACCGTGTTGGCCGGTCTCATCGAAGGCGATCGCATCGCGCTCGATCCCATCGCCGCGACGTTGCGCGTTCGCGAGCAGCGATTAGAGGCCGCGAAATGAGCGATCGTAGCGATCGCATGCGCATCAGCGGTCGGATCGCACGCGCGTTTCTCGATAATCAGCTCACGCCGCTGTTCGCGCTCACCGCGATGTTGATGGGCGTGTTCGCGGTGCTCGTGACGCCGCGCGAGGAAGAACCGCAGATCGACGTCACGATGGCCAACGTCATCGTGCCGTTTCCCGGCGCGAGCGCGGTGCAGGTCGAGAATCTCGTGAGCTCGCCGATGGAACAGATCCTGGGCGAGATCTCCGGCGTCAAGCACATCTATTCGGTCTCGCGTCCGGGCGTGGCGCTGCTCACCGTGCAATTCGAAGTCGGCGAGCCGCGCACCGAGGCGATCGTGCGGCTCTACAACGCCGTGTACTCGAACCGCGACTGGCGCCCGCCGAACCTCGGCGTCCTGGAGCCGCTCATCGAGCCCAAAGGCATCGATGACGTACCGATCGTCACACTGACGTTGTGGACAGCGGATCCGAGCCGCGGCAGCGGCGAGCTGCGACAGGTTGCACACACGATCGAAACCGAGCTGCAGCGGATCAAAGGCACGCGCGACGTGTACACGGTGGGCGGTCCCGACGATGTCGTGCACGTGCGGCTCGATGCACAACGCCTCGCGGGATACGGGCTGAGCATTCACGGCATTGCCCAAGCGCTCACGGCCGCGAATGTCGTCACGCATGCGGGCGATGTCGTCGCGGCAAACGCGGCGACACCGGTGCAAGTCGGCGAGTTTCTTGCTTCGCGCGATGACGTCGCGAATCTCATCGTCGGTCTGCACGGCGGGCACCCGGTTTATCTCCAGGATGTGGCCGAGGTCGTCCGCGGCCCCGATCAACCCGAACAAATGGTGTGGTTCGCACCGGGTCCAGCGGCTCGCGAGGCCGGTATCGATCTGAAAGGCAAGGCGCCGGCGGTGACGATCGCGGTGACCAAACAGCCCGGCACGAATGCCATCGACATTGCCAATCAGGTGCTCGAGCGCGTCGAGGCGATGCGCGACATCTACTTGCCCGCGGGCGTCGAGGTCACGGTCACTCGCAACTACGGCGAGACCGCGAACGACAAAGCCATGCAGCTCATGCAAAAGCTGCTGTTCGCCACCGCGTCGGTCATCGCGTTGGTCATGGTCGCAATCGGCCGGCGCGAGGCGATCGTCGTAGGGAGCGCCGTCATCATCACGCTGGCGGCGACGTTGTTCGCGTCGTGGGCGTGGGGCTTCACGCTCAATCGCGTGTCGCTGTTCGCGCTCATCTTTTCGATCGGCATTCTCGTCGACGATGCGATCGTCGTCGTCGAGAACATCCATCGCCACCTGCATCTCGCGCCGGTTCCCTCCGAGCGCGGCGCACTGCGCGACCTGATCGCGCGCGCCGTCGATGAGGTCGGCGGACCCACGATTCTTGCGACGTTCACGGTGATCGCAGCGCTCCTGCCGATGGCGTTCGTCAGCGGCCTCATGGGCCCCTACATGAGTCCCATTCCGATCAACGCGAGCATGGGGATGGTGATCTCGCTTGCGATCGCACTGGTCTTCACGCCTTGGCTGTCGAAACGGTTGTTAGTCAGCGACCGCGTGAAGGATTCAGCGACCGCGCACGGCGCGAGCCAGCGTCTACAACACGGCTTCGAACGCCTGCTCGGTCCCTTTCTCTACGGCGACGGCGCGCGCAAGTACCGACATCGTCTGTATCTCGGCACAGCGCTCGCGATCGTCGTCGCGCTCTCTTTCGCGGGATTCAAGTGGGTCGTCATGAAGATGCTGCCCTTCGACAACAAATCGGAGGTGCAGATCGTGCTCAACATGCCGGAAGGCACGGCGCTCGAGCGTACCGCGCTCGTGCTCGATGAGCTCGCGGCGGAAATCGCGCGCGTCCCCGAGGTCATGCACTACCAGATCTACTCGGGTACCGCCTCGCCCATCAACTTCAACGGCCTCGTGCGCCAGTACGATCTGCGCAGCGGCCCGCACTTCGGCGATATTCAAGTCACGCTCACGGATAAGGACGAGCGCAAGCGTCAGAGCCACGAGATCGCACGCGATCTACGCAATCGGCTTGCGGCCGTCGGCCAACGGCACGGCGCGACCGTGCAAGTCGTCGAAGTGCCTCCCGGTCCGCCGGTGCTGGCACCGATCGTCGCGGAAGTGTACGGACCGAGGTACAGCGATCAGCGCGAGTTGGCCGAGCGCATCCGCGCGTTGTTCGAGCGCACGCCGGACATCGTCGATGTGGACGACAGCGTCGAGACCGACGCGCGACGATATGTGATCGAAGTCGACCGCTCGCGCGCCGCCTTGCTCGGTACGGACCAGCAGACGATCGCGCAGACGCTGCAGGCCGCCTTGAGCGGATACGACGCGACGTTCATTCGCGCCGGACGCGAGCGCTACCCGATCGCCGTGCGCTTGGAGCTCCCCGTCGCGCAAAAGGCGGATCTGATTCAAGTGCTCACGCTGGAAGTGCCGGCCGCGGACGGGACGCTCGTGCCCCTTTCCGAAGTCGCGACGATTCGCGAAACCGCGTGGGAAGGCGCTATTCATCACAAGGACTTGCTGCCGGTCACGTATGTGATGGGGGACATGGCCGGCGATCTCGATAGTCCGCTCTACGGCATGTTCGATCTCGTGGGACAGATCCGCGACGGTGCCGCGGGACAAGCGCTCGAGCAGTTCTTCGTGCGTCAACCGGCCGATCCGTACGCGCCCGCCATCAAGTGGGACGGCGAATGGCAAATCACGTACGAAACGTTCCGCGACATGGGGCTCGCCTACTCCGTGGGACTGATCCTCATTTATCTACTCGTCGTCGCACAGTTTCGCTCCTACGCTGTGCCGCTCGTCATCATGGCGCCGATCCCGCTCACCGTCATCGGCGTGATGCCGGGCCACGCACTGCTCGGCGCGCAGTTCACGGCGACGTCGATGATCGGGATGATCGCCCTCGCCGGCATCATCGTGCGCAATTCCATTCTGTTGGTCGATTTCGTCAATCACGAGCTCGCTGCGGGCCGCGAACCGGCCGATGCGGTCATTCGCGCCGGTGCGGTACGTGCGAAGCCCATCGTGCTCACGGGTCTTGCCGCGATGGTCGGTGCGTTCTTCATCCTCGATGATCCGATCTTCAACGGCCTTGCCGTCTCGTTGATCTTCGGCATCTTGGTCTCGACGCTCCTGACGCTCGTCCTGATACCGATTCTCTACTTCAGCTACGTGATGCGGCGGCGTGCCGTCGAGTGAGCATCGCGCGTCGCTTCTATAGAGAGGCTCGAACCGAAACGAGAAACGACATGATACGCACGATCGGATTCACGCTATTGCTCGCAGCGGCCTACATGGCACCCGCGCAGGGCGAAGACCTCGCACAAGCATGGTCACTCGCCCTCGAGAACGACCGCTCGCTCGCGGCCGCGCGACTCGAGGCCGAGGCGGCTCGACTGGATGCGACGGCCGCGCGGGGCATGCGCTATCCCGCGTTGACGACGAGCGGCAGCGTGATGCAGCTCGCCGATGCACCGGCATTCGATTTCTCGGCCGCCGGCATTCCGATTCAGATGCCGAGAGTGTTCGATCACGACAACACCGTCATCGGCAACGTCTCGGTGACGCTGCCTCTCTACACGGGCGGGCGCATCTCGAGCTCGATCGATGCCGCCGATGAAAACCGGCGAGCGCGGGAGGCCATGGAAGCGCAGGCGATCCAGCAGACCAAGCTCGAAGTCGCGGAAGCGTACGTAAACGTGCTGAGAGCGCAGCGTGCGCTCGATGTCGCCGACAGCAATGTCGCGAGCCTCGAAGCCTATGTCGGCGAAGTGCAATCGATGTTCGACCGAGAAATCGTGCCGCGCAACGATCTGCTCGCCGCACAAGTTGCGCTCGCGGATGCGCGGCAGAATCGTCTGCGCGCGAGCAACGCGCTGAATCTCGCGAAGGCAAGCTATAACCGCCGCCTCGGCGAGCCGCTCGCGCGGGACGTGACTCTCGAGCCCGCATTGCCCGCAATCGCGCTCGATCTCGAGCGCCTCTCGATCGAGCAGCTCATCGCTCGCGCGCTCGACAATCGCAAGGAGCTCGATGCGCTGCAGGCACAGGCGAATGCGACGGGGCATCTGGCGAACGTCGAACGCGCGCGGCTGCGACCGCAGCTCGCCCTCAACGGGGGCTACTCTTATCTGGAGAACGAGGTCTTCGATCGGGAAAGTTTCGCGAGCGCATCGCTGACCGTGAGTTGGCCGTTGTTCGACGGCGGCGCCACTCGCAACCGCACCGCCGCGCTTCGGCGCACGCAGCGCGCGCTCGAAGAGCGGCGCGCGGATCTCGAGACGCTCATCGCGCTCGAGACGCGTAAAGCGTGGCTCGATCTCGAGGAAGCGCGCAGCCGCGCGAGCGTGACCGCGGAAGCCGTAGCGCAATCCGAAGAGAACCTGCGCTTGACGCGGCGCCAGTATCAGGCGGGGCTGGTTATCATCACGCGGGTGCTCGAAGCGGAGTCGCTACGCGTCGTGAGCCGGACGAATCGCGACAACGCACTGCTCGACGCGGATCTCGCCGCGTATCGACTCGCGCGCGTCGTGGGCGAGCTATGAGGAGAGTATCGTGAGACATTCGTGGTTAGGTGTCTTGTTGCTGTCGGTGCATGCAGCGAGCGGCGCGGCCGAATCGGAGCGCGTCGAGCCGAGCGAGCCTCATGCAGCCGATGTTGCGCTCGCCAAGCAGCTCGCGGCCGAGCTCAAGGCCGCGCTGACGGAGGCACTCAAAGTCTCGGCGGAACATGCAATCGATGTCTGCAACACGCGCGCCCCCGAGATCGCGGCGACGATCGCGGACGAAGGCAAAGTGACGGTCGGCCGCACGTCGCTGCGCGTGCGCAACCCGGCGAATGCGCCGAACGCCTGGCAACGCGAGGTGCTCGAGACGTTTCAACGGCGACACGCGGACGGCGAACCGTTGAGCTCCCTGGAGTACAGCGCCGTCGTCGAAACCGCGGACGGCCATGCCGAGCGGCGTTTCATGAAGGCCATCCCGACCGAACCGTTGTGCGTCACGTGTCATGGCCGACAACTCGCACCGGCACTGGAACGGGCGATCGCCGCGAAGTATCCGGACGATGCGGCGACGGGCTTCGATGTCGGTGACGTGCGGGGCGCGGTGTATGTCGTGCGCCGGCTCGACGACGCCGAGCACTAGCGGGCCGTCCAAGTAACGCACGTCAGCCGCTTCGCACGCAGCGAAGCGGCTCATCTCATTCGTGCGCGTCTACCCGCCTAGTTCGATGCCGCTTGGGCCGACAGCTCTTGATCCGGCTTGGGTGTCGATGGGCTGCTCGGCGGAAGGATCGGCAGGGTGATTCGCGGCTGCTCGCCGGTAAGGCTGCGAAGAAAGGCCGAGATGGCGCTCGCTTCCTCTTTCGTCAGCTCGCGGCCAAGCTGGCTGTCGCCCATGATGGCGACGGCTTGTTCGAGATCCCACACCTCGCCGCTGTGAAAGTAAGGCGGCGTCAGCGCGACATTGCGCAGCGGGGACGCGCGGAATACATATTCATCGCTCGCCGTGTTGGTCACGGCAAAACGTCCCTTGTCGTCTTCGGGCAGGATATCCGCACCCGGACGCTTGACGACGCCGAATGGGAAATACGCTTGGCCGCCCAGGTTCATCCCGCTGTGACACGCGGCACAGCCCGTGTTCATGAAGAGCTCGAGGCCCTGCTGCTGCTCCTGAGTCAACGCTTTATCGTCTCCCCGCAGGAAGCGGTCGAACGGCGCATTGGGCGTGATCAGCGTGGTTTCGAACGCCGCCAACGCACGCGCCGCGTTGTCGAAGCTCACGGCGTTCGGTCCGCCGAATGCCTTCTCGAATGCTTCGACATACGCCGGAATGCTCTTCAGAGTCGCTTCGATCCGCTCCGGCGTTTGAATAGGGCGTTCGCTCGTTCGCGCAACGCCGTATCTGTTTGCGCGGAATTCGCCCATGCCAGCAATCCGGCACCAATGACGACTGATGAAAGCAATGCGTGCGGCGTCATCTGTTCTCCCTCCAATGCGGATTCGGTTGCCTCCCGTACCTCGGAAGGCCATCCAGCGTTCGTGCTTCATCTTTGCCCATGCGCACTCCCAGCCGGACATGCACGTAACGGACCAGCTCGGTCTTAGTTCGATCCCGCGCTGGCGACACTACGGCGTACTCGCGTGCGCCTTTGGGAAGACCGTCACAGGCCAGGTGCTCCTCCCTCGGACATAATCGTCCCTCTTCTGCATCTCGTCGCCCGGCGCCGCGCACCATTGCGGTATGCTTGGTCGCAACAAGATTCTCGACGTAAGGGAGCTTTCCGTGAGATCACCGGTGCCGTTGCAGGTCCTCTGCTGTCTGGTCTTGTTCGCCTCCTCTCTCGCCACTGCCGGCACGCCCTCCCCCACGATGCAGGCTCGGGTGCGCGCCGCCACGTTCGAGATCGTGATGAAGAAGCCCGAAACCGATTCCCTCACGTACGAGCGACCGCTGCCGCTCGAGCTGCTGCCGTACAAGGAGCGGAACGATCCGTACATCTCGATCGGCTCAGCTTTCGCGATCGGCGAGAATCGATTCGTCACGGCCGCACACGTCCTGTCCCTCGGCTTTCGTACCCAGTACGGACCGCCCGCGCTGCGAGGTGCGGACGGCGTAGTGCACGCGATCGATCAAATCCACAAGTATTCCAGTGCGCAGGACTTCGCCGTCTTCTCGTGCGCCGACTGCAATGCGGTCGCGGCGCTCGAGACCTATCGCACCCCCGAGCTCGACAGCCAAGTGTTTGCGGTCGGCAATGCTTTGGGCGAAGGCGTCGTCATTCGAGACGGGCTGCTCACGTCGATGACGCCCGAGTTTCGAGACGGCAAGTGGAAGTGGCTGCGCTTCTCGGCGGCAGCATCCCCCGGCAACAGCGGCGGACCGTTGCTCGACGCGCAAGGTCGAGTCATCGGCATCGTGCTGCTCAAGTCCGAGAGCGAGAATCTGAACTACGCCTTGCCGATCGCCGAGCTACTCGATGCGCCCGAGGCAGGGCATCTCGATACGGAAATGTGGTATGCGCTGCCCGTCGTGGACTTGCGGGAGTCCGATCGGCGCAAGCTCGATTTCCCTCTGCCCAAATCGCTCGCGGAGGTCGGAGCGATCTCCACCGAGTTCTTCGAGCAGCTGCACGACGATCTCAGCACCGAGCTCAAGCGCAAGCACGCTGCCACCCTATTCCCGAACGGCAGCGGCGCCGCGCAACTCTTTTACGTGAATGTTCCGACCGAGTCGCTCGCGATCATTGCGCGCGGCGCGGACGGCACGTGGGATGCGTACACCGGGCAGAACCCGCAGACGGCGCAGCTCGAAGACAACGGCTATGTCATCAAGAGCGACTTCGGCCGCTACCTGCTGATCAAGATCCGACGCCCGGACTCGACGGATGCGGCCCGGTTCTACGCGGACTCCAAGGCCTACCTCGATACGCTGCTCAAAGTATGGACATGGCAGAGGCACGTCGGCCGCGAGAAAGTACGAATCACCTCCATGGGCGAGGCGGCGACGGACTCGATCTTCGTCGATGAATACGGACGCAAGTGGCAGTTGCGCACCTGGAATTGCGAGTACCAGGACGTCGTAGTGATGTCGCTCGCGCTACCGACTCCGGATGGCTACGTCGGCATCGTCGCGTGGGCCAAGACGGCCGGCCAGTTCGATCCGCTCTCGGACATGCGCGCGATGACGAGGTACTCGCACGTGTCGTACTCGGGCTCGCTCGAGCAATGGCAAGCATACTTGGCGATGCGCGATCTGCGACCGGAGAGCTTCGAGAACCTCGATCTCGCGTTCGAATACGGCAACCGTCTCGAAGTACGCGCGCCGCGCTTCGCATTCTCCTATACGCACGCGCAGCAGAAAATCGCACCGGACAGCCGTCTCATGCTGATGCTCGGTTTCGTCCGCGATGGCGAGCACGTCCGTTGGGAGCCGACCGGCTTGACCGCGGTCGATGACGTCGCGGAACGCAACGCCATTGCGATCGCGCGCCGCGCGGCGCCGGAAGCTGGCTTACCGCAGAGCTTCATGATCGATTGGCAGAATTTACTCGCGCGACAGCATCCGTTCGACGGGCGAATGGAAGAGCTGCAAGGCGTGACGAGCATCGGCACCATCCATCCCTTCCCCGCGGGCAAGCGGCAAGCAGCGGAACCAAAAGTCGTCTATACGCTCGTCCGTGCGCGACAAGGGCAGTTCAAGAGCAAAGCCATGCAAGCCGAGCTGAAGCAATGGTCGCGAGGTTTGCAAGTGCTCGAGTCGCCTGTGCACTAATGCGATGCGATTCGGCCGCAACCGTACTGGCCATGTGAGCCTTCCTGGTCCTCTTTGGCAATCCTGAGCTATTCCGTATTCATTCCTGAGGACTCCTGAGGGCGTCCTCCGGCGTGATTGGCGCAGGGAAATCGCTATCGGTTTCCCCTTCGTTCAACGACACGAGGAGTTGCGCCATGAGCGGAAAAGCATCGGTCATCAAGAAGTCGCTATGCCTTCTGGCGCTCGCGGCTGCCGGAACCCTCCCGCTGCAAGCGATCGGCGATCACCCACCCGGCGCGCAACGCAGCGCGGACAATCACAAACGAGCTCACGCGACGAAAGAGCATGCAGGCGAGCTCGTGCGGGCGGTTCGTGAGGCCACGCGACGGTTCCGCGACATCGACATTGCGATTGCCGAGGGCTATCAGCTTCATTTCGGCTGCGTCAGCGGCGCCGACTACGGCGCCATGGGGCTTCATTACGTAAAGATGGACTTGGTCGGCGA
>JAAYXG010000038.1 GCA_012516015.1 Lysobacteraceae bacterium
CGTTCGCTCCCGACGGCGGCGCATCGGTTTGCGGCGGTCTGAATCCGTTCGGCGTCGGTTCCATCTCGGAGGAATGCGCCGACTACATCCGCGTCGACGCGCTGAACACGACCGAGGTCAAGCAGACGATCGCCGAGGCGACCATCAGCGGTCCGGTTTTCGACCTGCCGGCAGGCGAAGTCTTTACGGCGTTCGGCATCTTCTACAAGAAAGACGAATCCGCCTTCGTCGCGGATCCCGACCTTCGCGCGGAAACGACCGGAGCGTTTGGACTCCCGATACGTGCTGACGTCACGGGCTTCAATGCCACCGACGACGTCATCGGCGAGACCGATTCGACGGAGCTCTATGCGGAGGTCGCGTTGCCGCTGCTCGCGGACATGCCCGGTGTGCAACGCTTGGAGGCGCGGCTCGGGTACCGGTACGCAGATTACTCGACCGTCGGCGGCGTCAACTCCTACAAGGCGGAGCTCACGTACGAGCCCGTCTCCGCGTTCCTGGTGCGCGGCTCGTATCAGCGCGCCGTGCGCGCGCCGAACATCGAGGAGTTGTTCCAGCCGCAAGTGACGAACTTCCCGAGCTTCAATCCGCCGGATCCGTGCAACGCGACGAGCCCGCAACGCACGGGTCCGAACGGAGACCAAGTGCGCGCTTTGTGCTTGTCGCAGGGACTGCCGCCCGAGCTGATCGATAGCTTCAACTATGCGAACCAGCAAGTAGAAGGTCTCCAGGGCGGCAACCCGGATCTGGGAGAGGAAACGGCGGACACGATCACGTTCGGCCTCGTGTTCAGGCCGCAGTTGGGTGCCGGCGAGCTGATGGCTTCCATCGATTACTACGACATCGAGATCGAGGATGCCATCGATGCGGTGGAGGCGAGCACGTTCGTGGATCGCTGCTACAACACCGCGTACAACCCGAACCTGGAGCTGGACAACTTCTACTGCAACTTCTTCACGCGCAACACGTTCAATGGCGAGATCACGGATGCGGCGGAGGTGCAGAACAACATCGGCGCAATTCGCACGAGCGGCATCGACGTCCAGGTGGATTGGGCCATGGACCTCGGACCGGGACGCTTTGGGCTGAATTGGGCCGCTTCCTACATCGACAGCTACGAGGAACAGAACCTGCCCGGCGACCCCTTCACCGAGTACGCCGGGACGATCGGCAGCACGATCGCGAGCGCTTTCCCCGAGTACAAGTGGATCACGACCGTTCGCTACGGCGTTGCGGGGGCGGACGTGAGTTTGCGCTGGCGCTTCATCGATAGCATGCAGGACGTAGGCGAGCCGGAGTTCAAAGTCGGCTCGGAGAGCTATTTCGATCTGACGGGCAGCTACGGCTTCAGCGGCGGTTCGCTCGAAGGGCTCGTGCTGCGAGCCGGGGTGACGAACCTGACCGATGAGGATCCCAAGATCTATCCGAGCTACGTGCAAACGAATACGGATCCGTCGACCTACGACGTCTTGGGACGGCGCTATTTCATCGCGATGTCCTACAGTTTCGGCATGTAACCTAGGAAGCTCATCTCGGCGGCAAGATGGACGGCGGGTCCTCGGGCCCGCCGTTCTGTTGTCGCGAGACGCATATGCTCACCGGAGATCCCATCTTCATCGGCGGTGTCCCGCGATCGGGCACGACGCTGCTCAGGGTGATCCTGGATACGCATCCGAGGATTTTCTGCGGCACCGAGTTGCGGGCCGTCAACGCGCTCGCGTCTCTGTGGACGTCCGCGCACGTTCATTCTGGGCGCGTGCTCGACGAGGCGTACGCGTTGCCGCCGGAGTCGGTATGCGCCATCTTCTCCGAGCTGATCCTGTCGTTCCTGCGACCGGCTTGGGACGCGAGCGGCAAGCCGCGGATTGCCGAGAAGACGCCTTCCAATGTCTTGGCATTTCCGGCGCTGCGTCGACTGTTTCCGCAAAGTCCGCTCGTGCACGTGCTGCGCGACGTGCGCGACGTCGTGGCTTCTCGTCTGGAGCGAGATCGGGAGCATGCCGGCGCGTCCTTCGATGCGGTGGCGACAGCGAGACTTCGCGCGCGCGAGTGGGCGGATACGATGGCGATTCGACGCCAAATGCTGAGCGATCCGAATCTCGCGTACGCCTACTGCGAGATTCGCTACGAGGATCTCGTGAGGCATCCGGAGCGCACGTTGATTCCCTTGTTCGAATTCATCGGCGAGCGCTTCGACCCGGCCGTCTTGGAGTTCCATCGCGTGTCGCGGAGCGTTGCGGGAACGGAGGAGTGGAGCGCGCAGGCGGTGCAGCGCTCGATCTTCACGAGCTCGATCGGTCGCTGGCGCGAGGTGCTCGGCGAGGCCGAGCTCGACGCCATCGCACGAGAAGCGCGCGATGCGAGTCGCGATGCCGGATACTCGCTCGACCTGGAGGGTCGATGAGCCGGTCGGTCGCGGACGAAATCGGCTCCGATCCAGTGTTCGTTTGCGGCCCGCCGCGAAGCGGCGTTCGCTTGTTGGCGACGATTCTCGACGGACATGCCGCGCTCGGCAGCGGTCCGGAGCTGCCTTTCATCGTCACCATGGCGCAGCAGTGGCGCGATCTCGACGAGACGCTCGGTATCAATCACGAGAGAAATTACGGTCTCGAACGCGACGCGAGCCGTCGCGCTTTCCGTAAGGCAATCTTGCAGCTCTTCGCCGAGCGTCTCAGGCGCGCTGCCAAGGGGACCTTCGTCTATCACTCCTTTGCAGCCGCGCTGTGCATGGATACGCTCGGCAGGGTGTTCCCGCAAGCGAAGTTCGTCGTGACGATGCGAGACCCGCGCGCGATCGCAAGCTCGCTCTTGCGCTGCGGTTGGCGCAATCCGCGGACCGGCGAGCCGCTGCCCTATACCTTGAATGTGGCGGCAGGCGCGCAGTTCGTCACCGACTTCGCGCAGGCCGCGATGCGCGCGGCGAGCGCGCCCGTGCTGCAAGACCGCGTGATGGTTCTGCGCTACGAAGATCTATGCCGGCGAGCCGACGAAGTGCTGGCGATGCTCGCGCGATTCCTTTCGATTGCCGCGATTCGCCCCATGGTCTCCGCGCGTGCGGCCGCGGGCATCGTCGGGCCGCCTGAGGCGGCACACCCGGCGCTGCGGTCCGACACGATCGATCTCGAGAGCGTCGCCCGCTGGCGCTCGCAGCTGAGTGCCGCCGACGTCGACGCGATCGAATCCATCGCGGCTCCCGTGTTTCGCGCTTTTGGCTACGCACGATGAATGCCCCACAAACCGAAGTCGGCCCGCCCGTCAAGCTCGCGGCACATATCGACGTCGCTCAAATCGCGCAGGTGTACGCGCGCGTAGGCCGAGTGCATATCGCTCCGGCGCTGAGCCGCGAATGCGCGGAGCGCGCCTATCGCAGCCTCGTCGAGGAAGTGCCTTGGCAGCTGCACCTCAACGACGGCGAGAAGGCTTACGACATCGCGCAAGAGCAGGTGCGACTCTTGCCGGAAGCCACTCGCGTTCTGCTGCACGAGCGCGTTCAAGCGAATGCACAGCGCGGCTTCCAATATGTGTTCGACAGCTTCCCGCTCTCCGATGCGCACGCGTTGGGGCGAAGTCTGGGTATTTACGCGATGCGCATCTTCGAGTTTCTGAATTCGCCCGAGTTCTTGGCATTCGCGCGCGAGGTCACGGGAAGCGCAGCGATCGCGCTCGCGGATGCGCAGGCGACGCTGTATCGCCCCGGGCACTTCCTCACGCAGCACGATGATCTTGCGAACGGTGTGGAGCGCATCGCGGCCTATGTTCTCAACCTGACGCCGGAGTGGCGTGCGGATTGGGGCGGCGTCCTGAATTTCTTGGATTCGGACGGGCACGTTGCGGAAGGTTATACGCCGGTATTCAATGCGCTCAACATCTTCAAAGTACCCCAGCCGCATTCGGTGAGCTACGTCGCACCGTTTGCTCGAGCGGGGCGCTACAGCATTACGGGCTGGCTGCGAGCGAAATGAGCGTCGAAGAGCAGTTGCAGCGAGCTTTCCTGCTGTGGCAGCAGAAGCGCTTTGCGGACGCCGATTCGATCTGCAGGGAAGTGCTGGCGCGCGCGCCGCGCGATGCGGACGCGTTGCATCTGTCCGGGTTGATTCGCCGGCGGCTCGGCGATCTCGCGGGCGCCGAGCAATGCATCCGGCAAAGCATCCAATTGCAGCCAAGCCGAGCTGAATTTCACTCCAACCTCGGCAATCTGCTGCGGGCGCAAGGCCGTCCGCACGAAGCGCGCGCGAGCTATGAGCGGGCCGTGAGTCTCGACCCGCGGCACCGAATAGCGCGGCTCGGTCTCGCGCGATTGCTGAACGAGCTCGACGAGCATGCGGCAGCCGAAGCGCACGCGCGCACGCTCGTCCAACGCGACGAGAGAGACAGCGAAGCTTGGTCGGCGCTTGCGTCGGCGTTGCGCGGGCAACGGAAGGTGAGCGAAGCCGAGGCGGCCTATCGGACCGCGACGACACTGCGCCCCGATTACGCGGCGGCTCATCACAATCTCGGTGCGCTGCTCGCGGAAACGAATCGCGCCGCCGAAGCGCTGGAAGCGCTCGATCGCGCTCGGGCGCTCGACGTGCGCAGTCGCGAGCTCGCGCTCAATCGAGGGCACGCGCTGCTCAAGCTCTATCGACTCGCAGAAGCGGAAGCCGCGTACGCCGAGGCAGTCGCGCTCGCGCCTCAGGATCCCGATGCGCAGCGCAGTCTCGCGCAGCTGCGCTTCATGGCGGGCGATCCGAAGTTCGCGCGCGATCTCGTCGCGGCGTGCGCGGCGTACCCGCGAGCCATCGGGCTGCAGGTGCTGCTCGCCGAGGTCGTGCGCAATGCCGGAGATCTCGCGAGCGCCGAAGTGCTGCTCCGCGACCTCATTCAGCGAGGTCATGCCAACGCACTGCTGCACAGCGCGCTTGCGAGCGTGCTTCTCGAAGCGGGCCGGCTGCAGGAGGCGCACGACCATGCGTGTACAGCCGCGAGCTTGAGCCCAGACAGTCCTGCCATCATCGAGAATCTGATCATGGCGAGCTTACTGCTTGGCGATGCCGACGATGCGCGCGAGCACATTCGAGCGCGGCGCCTTCGCGAGCCGCTGGAGCAGCGCTGGATCGCGTATGAGGCACTCGCCGCGCGCATGGTCGGCGACCCGTTGTATGCCGAGCTCTATGACTACGATCGAGTCGTTCGCGTTTACGAGATCGCACCGCCGTCAGGCTGGCAATCGATCGTCGAGTTCAATGCTGCCCTGGATGAGGTGCTGGCTGCGCGTCATCCGTTCGCTCGACACCCTCTCGACTTGAGCGTACGCCACGGCAGTCAGACCTCGCGGAGCCTCCTGGCCGATGAAGATGCGCTGATTCGAGCTGTGCTCGCGGCGTTCGACGAGCCGCTTCGAGACTACGCGAGCGCAGTCGGCGTGGCCCGCTCGCATCCCCTGAGCGCTCGTAATCGAGGTCGCCCGATCGTCGACAAGTGCTGGTCGGTGCGATTGCGGCAAGAAGGCTTTCATGTCAATCACATCCATCCCGAAGGGTGGATCAGCTCCGCCTACTACGTCAGCGTTCCGCCGGAAACGACGGATGCGGCAGCGATGTCGGGCTGGATCAAGTTCGGCGAGCCGAAACTCCCGATCGCGGGCTGTCTTCCGGAGCGGTTCCTGCAGCCTCGCCCGGGTCGGCTCGTGTTGTTTCCTTCTTATATGTGGCACGGCACGACCGCCATTCACGGCCCGGACCCGCGCACTACGATCGCGTTCGACGCCGTGCCGAGCGTCGAGCGCTGATCGCGGTCGCCGCGCGTCAGCGGGCCGGGCGTTGTTCCTGCAGCATCACCCGCGCGCCGGGCGCGATCTTCAAACGCCTCGCGGTGCCCGCCTTGAGCTCGAGCACTGCTGAGGCGGGCTCAACCGACTCGATCGTGTCGAGCGATAACGGCTCGGTGTCGTGCACGACGTGCACGATCTTCCCGGAGCTGTCGATGAAGAGCATGTCGAGCGGGATATAGGTGTTTTTCATCCACATGGAGAGCGTGCGCTCCGCGGGATACAGGAACAACATGCCCTGGTCGTCCTCGAGATGACGCACGAACATGAGCCCGCGCGCCCGGCGTGCGTCGTCGTCCGCGATCCAGACGCGAAAGCGATGTAGGCGTGCGTCCGGTGTCGCGATCTGCAGCGTGGAGCGCTCGTAAATGCGATCG
This sequence comes from Lysobacteraceae bacterium, assembly GCA_012516015.1. Taxonomy (GTDB): domain Bacteria; phylum Pseudomonadota; class Gammaproteobacteria; order Steroidobacterales; family Steroidobacteraceae; genus Steroidobacter. The sequence continues at coordinate 6,184 of JAAYXG010000038.1, forward strand.
AGCTGCGCCGAGTCGCTCGCAGCCGAAAGGCCCGACGCGAACAGGGCCGCGATCAGAAAACACACGTGTGACGCTACGCGAGGCATCATAGGGTTGCGACGGTGTGGTCGTTCGAGGCGTCCTCGGATTCGAAATCGGCCAAACCGGCGAAGTCGAATCGCGAGATCAGTATCGCTCCTTTGCCTTGTACCGCGCGAGCAGGCTCGGTGCAAAAGCCGCGTGCGACGACGCGGTAGGCACGCGCCCGAAACGGCGGGCCGACGATGGGCGTTTGACGTACGTCGTCGAGCATGCACTTGTCGTCGCCCTGGGTGCTGTA
>JAAYXG010000407.1 GCA_012516015.1 Lysobacteraceae bacterium
CCCCAGCATGCACGCTGGCTCGCCCCTGCCGAGAAGGAATGGATCGCGGACGAGCTCGAGCGCCAGGCGCCGCAAAGCCCGAAGCGAGCGGATCGGGGCGCCTTTGCGAGCGTCGTGATGGATGTCCGCACCTGGCTTGCCGCGATCATCTGGTGCTCCACTTTGATCGGCGCGAATGGTTTGATCTTCTGGCTGCCCCAAGTCATCAAGGAGATGTCGACGCTGAACGACCTTGCGATCGGCGTGCTTTCTGCGCTGCCTTGGGTAGGCGTTGCGATCGGCATGGTGGCCAATTCGTGGCACTCCGACCTCAAGCAGGAACGCTATCGACATCTCGGCATCGCCTTGGCGGTCGGGACGATCGCGCTCTTTCTTGCATCGCTTGTTTCGCACGGTGCGGTTGCTTTGTTTCTGCTGTTCCTGGGCGGGGTCGGCCTCGGCGGTGCGCAGGGTGTGTTCTGGTCCATTCCGACGGCATTTCTGCAGCGCTCGGTCGCAGCCGCGGGAATCACGCTCATCAACCTTGTCGGCAATCTCGGCAGTTTGCTCGGCCCGTACATAATCGGGCTGATTCGTGCGCGCAGCGATTCGTTCGCTGAGCCCATCTGGTTCGTCGCCGCCGTCATGGCCTCTGGCGCGATCCTCATTTCCTTGCTGCACGTCAGCGAACGGAGGCTCACCCGTGGACACTAGGCGTTTGCGTTACTTCGTACAGATCGTCGACAGCGGCAGCATCACGCGTGCGGCGGCCGTCACTGGTGTGGCGCAGCCGGCACTGAGTCAACAAGTCGCCGTGCTCGAGCAAGAGCTCAAGGTGAAGCTGCTCGATCGCTCCGTTACTGGTGTTACGCCCACCTCGGCGGGCCGCATTCTATATTCGCGTGCGCAAGCGATTCTGCGTCAGTACGACGAGCTGCGGCAGGCGGTTCATGAGGATGTGCTGCCGCTCGCGGGCGCCGTCAGCGTCGGGATGTCGCCGACCATGGTTCCGCGCTTCGCGTTTCCGATCATCGAAAAGGTGTGTACCGAGCACCCCGAGATCCGCTTGCAAATCCGTGAAGAGGGTAGTGCGGCGCTCAACGATCTGCTGACGAGCGGACGGATCGATATGTCGATTTCGCCCATCCGTCCGAACGACGGCGAGATCGTCGGATCCGAGGTACTGAGCGAGCCGGTCGTTCTCATGTATCCGCGCGGGTGGAAGATTCCGACCGACGCATCGCTTCAGGAGCTTGCCGCCCTGCCATGGATCGTGCCGGGTCGTCCGAACTCGATCCGCTCGATCGTCGACGGCGTGTTCGCGGCTGCGAGTTTGACGCCGCGCGTCATCGTGGAATTGGATTCGCTTCACAACGTCATCGAGACCGTGCGTCGTGGTCTCGGGGTTGCCGCCATGGTGCCGAGCACGATCCAAGCGGACTTGGACAGCGGTGCGCTCCAAGCGCGCCCGCTCGGCCCCGTGCCGCCGATGCGGCCGATGTTCCTTGCGCGCCGACGCTCGCCCTCGCTATCGCCGCCCGCGCAATTCGTGTACGACGTGCTGCTCGAGATGTCCACGAAAGCACAGCATGATGAGGAAGTCGTTGGCGCGGGTAGAAATCCCGCCGCACCTTGCAGCGCGCGCCATAGCGTCGCTGAGCTGCCGCGCGAGCCGCTCGCCGCTCCTTCCCTGGGCAAGCATCGGCGCTCGTTATAGCGTCAGATCGAGAC
>JAAYXG010000408.1 GCA_012516015.1 Lysobacteraceae bacterium
TTCGATGCACGAGAACGGCTACACCTCCGACAAGCCCTATCGCAAATCGGCCCGCGTCGTCGGTGACGTGATGGGTAAGTATCACCCCCATGGCGACCAGTCGATCTATGATGCCATGGTGCGCATGGCGCAGCCCTTCTCGATGCGCTACATGCTCGTAGACGGGCAGGGGAATTTCGGCTCGATCGACGGCGACCCTCCGGCGGCTTATCGGTACACCGAGTGTCGCATGACCGCGCTCGCGTCGGAGCTGCTCGCGGACATCGACAAGGAGACCGTCGATTTCGTCGATAACTACGACGGCAAGGAGCAAGAGCCGGTCGTATTGCCCACGCGCGTGCCGAACCTGCTCATCAACGGCGCGGCGGGCATCGCGGTCGGCATGGCGACGAACATCCCGCCGCACAACTTGGGCGAGGTGATCGCCGCCTGTATTGCCCTCATCGACGATCCGAATATTTCGATCGGCGGATTGATGCAGCACATTCCCGGGCCCGACTTTCCGACCGCCGGCATCATCAACGGCTCGCAGGAGATCGCGTCGGCCTATTTGACAGGCCGCGGCCGTTTGTACGTGCGCGCACGCACGTCGATCGAGGAGGACGCGAAGGGGCGACAAACGATCGTCATCACCGAACTGCCGTATCAGGTCAACAAAGCACGTCTGCTCGAGCGCATTGCCGATCTCGTTCGAGACAAAGTCATCGACGGCATTGCATCGGACGGCCTTCGCGACGAGTCGGACAAGGATGGAATGCGCGTCGTCATCGAGCTGAAGCGCGGCGAGGTTGCGGATATCGTCCTCAACAACCTCTTCAAGCACACACCGATGGAATCGGTGTTCGGCATCAACATGGTCGCGCTCCAGGACGGGCAGCCGAAGCTCCTCAACCTGAAGGAGATGCTCGACGCGTTCCTGCGTCATCGGCGGGAAGTCGTCACGCGCAGGACGATCTTCGATCTACGCAAGGCCAGAGAGCGTGCCCACATCCTCGAAGGTCAGGCGGTCGCGCTCGCGAACATCGACGAGGTGATCGCGCTCATCAAGGCGTCTGCGTCTCCTGCCGACGCGAAGGTCGCGCTGATGGGCCGCGCGTGGCCAGCCGGTGCCGTTCCGCAGATGCTCGAGCGAGCAGGTCAGGTCGCAACTCGGCCGGATGGGCTGCTCGACGCGTTCGGTCTGAAAGAGGACGGCTATCATCTGTCCGACGTTCAAGCGCAAGCCATCCTCGATCTCAGGCTGAACCGCCTAACCGGATTGGAGCAGGACAAGATCTGGCAAGAGTTCCAGGCGCTCCTCGAACAGATCCAAGATCTCGGAGACATCCTTGCGCGGCCGGAGCGTCTGCTCAGCGTCATCCGTGCGGAGCTCGAAGAGATTCGCGCGAAGTATGCCGATCCGCGCAGAACCGAGATCGTCCAAGACCACTCCGATCTCACGATCGAGGATTTGATCGAGCAGCAGGACGTGGTCGTTACGCTGTCGCACGGCGGCTACGCGAAGGCGCAGCCGGTATCCGCCTATCAAGCGCAGCGGCGCGGCGGGCGCGGCAAAGCGGCGACGAGCGTCAAGGACGAGGACTTCGTCGACAAACTGTTCGTGGCCAATACCCACGACACGCTGCTCTGCTTCTCGAGCGCCGGAAAGCTCTATTGGCTCAAGGTGTATCAGCTGCCGCAAGCAAGCCGCGGCTCGCGCGGCAAGCCGATCGTGAACCTGTTGACGCTCCAGGAAGGCGAGCGCATCAATGCCGTGCTGCCGATCCACGAGTTCGAGGAGAACAAGTTCGTGTTCATGGCGACCGCGGCGGGAACCGTGAAGAAGACATCGCTCGAAGCGTTCTCTCGCCCCCGTCAGGCGGGCATCATCGCGATCGAGCTCGAGCCTGGCGATCGGCTCGTCGCCGCCGATATCACCGACGGAACGAA
>JAAYXG010000409.1 GCA_012516015.1 Lysobacteraceae bacterium
CGTATTCATCAATCACAGCATGGGCGGCTTGGTCGTCATGCAGCTTCTGACGGATCACCCCGAGATGCTCTCGCAGGTGCCCGCGGTCGTCCTTTTCGGCTCGCCTCAATCGGGCGCGGACGTGACGCGCATCGCGCGGCACATCTCCGGCAATGAGGCGCTAGATAACATGCTGCCGGGCGATTCGAATGCCTTTATCCGGGTGCTCGATAGCCGCTGGAAGAAGATCGACGCCGCCGAGCGTCCGCGCGTGTACTGCGCTTATGAGAAGCAAAGCACGTTCGGCATCAAGATCGTCGAGTGGGCCTCGGGCACGCGGCATTGCGACGATACGCTGCCGATCAATGCGAACCACATTACGATCGTCAAACCGGACGATGCGAGCCACGACTCCATGATGGTCGTGCAGCGAGCGCTGAAGCCGCTGCTGTCCAAGCCGTTCCAACCCAAACTGGAAACACCGGACTTCGCATTGGATGACGGGAAAGCCGTGCTCACGATCGACAATCCGTTCGGCAAACGAGACGTTACGATCAAGAACGCCGGCGGCGGAGTGCTGCGCTATTCGCTCGAGCAGTGGCCCGATGGCTTGCATATCTGGCCCGGCGCAGGCGATCGGAGCGTCCCCGCGGAGCAAGCCGACAAGCTCCAGGTCGCGCTCGCCTATGGGCAGGAGAAGGAGGAGTTTGCGTTCGTGCTCAAGTCGAACGCGAGCGAGCCGCAACAGGTGCTCGTGCGGATTCCGAATCTCGAGACCGTTCGTGCGAATCGCGAAGCCCTTGCGACCGATGTGCTGACTTCCCTCAATTCGCTGCTCGAAGACGCCGACCAAGTGCGCGCACTGGAAGCGGTGTCACGCGAGCAGGCGCAGGAGATCATCGTAGGCGCCGTCCACGACGCGATCGCAAAGCGCGACCTGAAGCTACACGAAGCGGGACAATGGGTCCTCACCGCAGAGCTGCTCACCGCGGTGAATTGGCCGTCCTACGGTGCGGTCGCGCTGCAGCGTGCTCAAGGTGTAGCACCCGCAATCGTGAACACGCCATCGATCAAGTCTTTGTCTGCCACGACAGCCGTGCTGTCCGGTGAAAGTGATTCGCCCACTGGGCCTGCATTGCCGCCCGAGCGCTTGCGCGAGCTCACCATCAAAGAGAGAACACCGTTCACGTCAGACCAGGCGTTAGAGAAGGCCTCGGACGTCTCGGATCGGATGATGCGCATTCCGAATTTGCGTTCGGAGGGATTGAGTCTGCAAGGCGATGTCGCGTCAGCAAAGGGTGAGGACGAAGCGGCGGTTCGTTCGTATCGCGAAGCCGTCGAAAGCACGCCTTCGCCCTCGGGACGCTTGCGACTGGATCGCGCGATGCAGCGAACGCGAGAACCTTGAGGGCCGTGTGCGCATAGTCCCCTGAAAGGCACGCCCGGAACACCGGTTGACTGCTCCTAGACACGCACCCCTTTCTCGGAGAGATGCTCAACCCTGTATCTGACGTGCATCTTTTTGCATCATTTGGATACCCACCGCTAGTTCGTCATACTACGTGTGTGCCCAAGAGGCGGCTCATCGTCCGGCCTCGCACCAATTGACCTTCTGCCGCGCCTTTTTGGCGTACTCTGGGTCTGGATCGTCGATCCAGCGAATCAATGTGGAGTTCTTTCATGCCAGTTTCCGGAGATTTGTTCATCGGCTCGCAGAGAGTAAAGAAGTCAGAAACTTTCTTTGTCAGCAGTCCTGCCACAGGCGAGAAGCTCCAACCGGGTTTCAGCGTCGCGGGGCCCGAGGAAATCGAGCGCGCCTGCAATCTCGCGTGGACGGCCTTCCACACGTATCGGGAGCTCGACCCCGAGTCGCGCGCGCGCTTTCTCGAAACCGCCGCCGATCAGATCATGGCGCTCGGCGACGAGCTGCTCGAGCGCGCCCATGCGGAAACCGCGCTGCCGATCGCACGACTCACCGGAGAACGCGCACGCACCGTAGGACAACTGCGCTTGTTCGCCACCGAGCTTCGCAACGGCGGCTGGATGGGGATTCGCATCGATCCCGCGATGCCGGACCGCAAACCGCTGCCTCGTCCCGATCTGCGCCTGCGCAAGATTCCGCTTGGCCCCGTCGTCGTGTTCGGCGCGAGCAATTTTCCGCTCGCGTTCTCGGTCGCGGGCGGCGACACCGCTGCGGCGCTCGCCGCGGGATGTCCCGTCATCGTGAAAGGGCATTCGGCACATCCGGGCACGAGCGATCTAGTCGCTCAGGCAATGACCGAAGCGGTGAAGATCTGCAAGCTGCCCGAAGGCGTGTTCTCGCTGCTCAACGGCAATTCGCGCGCGCTCGGCGCCGGCCTCGTTGCGCATCCGCATGTGAAAGCCGTGGGCTTCACCGGCTCGCGCGCCGGCGGCCTTGCGCTCGTCAAGATCGCGAACGAACGTCCGGAACCGATTCCCGTCTACGCCGAGATGAGCAGCATCAACCCTGTGGTGTTGTTGCCTGGCGCGCTGGCGGCACGTGCCGAAGAAATCGGCAAAGGCTTCGTCGCTTCGCTCACGATGGGCGTCGGCCAGTTCTGCACGAATCCAGGGCTCGTCCTCGCGCTGGAAGGGCCGGATTTGGAGAAGTTCATCGCGTCCGCCTCGGCCGCACTCGGTCAAGTCGCGCCCGCGACGATGCTCACGCCCGGCATCCACTCGGCTTACGAACAAGGTGTCGAGAAACTGGCGAACCATTCGCGCGTAAAATTGCTCGCGCGCGGCGCCGAAGGCACCGGGATGCATTGCGGTCGCGGCGCGCTCTTCTCGATCGCGGCAGAGGACGTGCTCAAGCATCCCGAAGTCACTGAAGAGGTCTTCGGTGCATCGTCGCTCATCGTTCGCTGCGCGAACGAAAAGGAGCTGCTCGACACCCTCGAGCATTTGGAAGGCCAGCTCACCGCGACGCTTCATCTCACCGACGCCGACCTGCCCTTGGCCTCTCGTCTGCTGCCGACGCTCGAGCGAAAGGCCGGGCGCGTGCTCGCGAATGGCTGGCCCACCGGCGTCGAGGTCACGCATGCGATGGTGCACGGCGGACCGTTCCCCGCAACGTCCGATAGTCGCAGCACTTCGGTCGGCACGCTTGCCATCGAACGATTCCTGCGGCCGGTGTGCTATCAAGACTTCCCGGATGCCCTGTTGCCGGCTCCGCTGCGGCAGGACGCGACGAAGGGTCCGCACCGCTACGACGGCGCCTACCGAACGGAGTAGTCGAGCTGCACGCGCTTGGATACTCGACTTTTACGTTGAGTGTCCAAGCGTGCTCGAACCCAGCGTCCCGGCATTCTCATACACGACCTCCGCCGCCTCACATTCACGCTCGCACACGCGGAGCTTCGTCCAGGACAGCCTGCTCACGTCTGCCATCGACTGCGCTCGGTAGCGCAAGGAAAGCGAACGCCGCCGCGGCCATGGCCGCAGACAGCATGAGTAGTGCGCCGGAGAACGAGCCGTTCACATCGTGATAGTGCGCCACGCTGACAGGGCCGAGCATGGCGCCGCAGTTGTACAAAGAGTAGATCCCCGCATAGAGACGCCCATAAAGTGCCTTGGGAAAGTAGCGGGCGACGAAGAACGCCATCACATCGAACTCCCCGCCCATGCCGATCGCGAAGAGAACCATCGCGAAAGAGGCATTCGCGACGCCATCGCCCGCGAACAGCACTAGCGCTCCGAACGCGGGGCACAACGTGATTGCGAGCGCGACAATCCGTGGCGGGAAGCGATCCAAGAACCAGCCAGTGACGATGCGGGTCACGGTAAATGACGCGCCGAAGACGCCGAACAAGCGCGCAGCCGTCGAAGGATCGAGGCCTTCTTCTCGCAAGATGGACATGAAGTTGACCACCAAGCCGAGGTTCGCCACGCCGAGCACCGCGAATACCGCCGCAAGGATCACGAAACTGCGCGACAGGCAATACTCGCGCAGCGGACGCAAGCGTTCCGCTGCAACGGGAGCATCAGCAGCCGACGCTCTCCTGCCGTTCTCGATACCGCCATCGATCTCTCTTGGCGAGCGCGGTTGCTGCCGCAAGAACAACCAACCGAGCGGCAACATGAGACACGCCATCGCGACGGCGATCGCAAGCACGGCGGCCCGCCATCCCAAACCTTGCGCGAGCCACTGAAAGGCCATCGGAATCACCGACATGCCCGCACCGACACCAGCCAGGCAAATTCCCAATGCGAGGCCGCGACGGCGCTCGAACCACGTCACCAGAATTTTCGTGTACGTCACGGGTAACGTGCCCGCACCCACGATGGCGATGAGCCCCACCGCCACATAGAAGTGCACCAAGCTTCCGTTCACGATCGCGATCTGCGCCAATGCCAACGGTAGCGCTGCGATCGAGAATGCGATGACGCGCCATGCTCCAAAGCGGTCGCTCGCGGCGCCGACGAGCGGTGCAGCGATGACTATGATCGCTGTCGCAAGGGAATGCGCCCCCGTCGCTTTTGCGAGCGACCACGAGAACTCCTCCGACAGCGGCAAGGTAAGCTGTCCGAAAATGACTGCCGAGAACGCGCTATAGCCCAGCGCCAGTCCGATCGCTGTCGAGGCGGCGACCCACCATGCAATAGGAATCGCGAGAACGCGGCGAGCGGAGGATTCATGCGAATACGGCGCGTTCATGTTCAAACGTCGGACTACCCTGCAAGCCGTGCGGCGTGTTTCTTGGCTTAGAGCCGCTCGTAAAGCGCGGCGATGAGCGCCCTGCAACGCTCGGGCATGCCCAAACCTGCTTCCAGTCGATTGGGGCTATAGGCGAAAGCGATTTCCGCCTCCGGGTCCGCGAAGCCGACCGCCCCTCCTAATCCTGTATGACCGAACGCGGCCGGATTCGGCCCGAGCGGATTCACATCGTTATTCAGAAAGAATCCGAGGCCGTAGCGATACGAGCGACCCGTCAAGAGACACGGGTTCGCCCATTGCAGCGTCCGCGCCGCTTCGATCGAGCGGCGCGATAACAAATGCGCCCCGTCTATGGCACCGCCCTGCGCCAAGGCCGCGAAGATGCGCGCGATCGATCGCGCATTGGTGTGCCCGCCCCCCGAAGGCATCACACCGAACCGCCATTCGTGCGAGTTCAGCATCTCGTGCAGCGGGCGCGGCAGCACGCGCCATGCGCGCGCAAGCGGGCCGCTCCCCGATGCCACTGCGCTCAAGGTCTCGCTTTGTATGTTCGGAATGACGTCAGCCACTCGCGTGCTTTCCGTCTCGCTCAAGCCGAGGTGAAAATCGATGTTCAAAGGCGCGGCGATCTCCTCCTGTACGAAGCGGCTGACATCGCGCCCATCCACTCGGCGAATGATCTCGCCGAGCAGATACCCGATCGTCATGGAGTGATAGGCGCCCTGCGTGCCGGGCTCCCACTCGGGAGGCTGCACTTCGAGCGCGGCGATCATTGCCGGCCAATCGAACGCCGCGCCCTTCGCGGCAGCATCTGCGTAAAGCAAACCGGCCGTGCTGCTCAAGACCTGCTTGACTGTGATGCTTTCCTTGCCGGCCTGACCGAACTCGGGCCAGTAGCGCACGACTCGCGCATCGAGCTCGACCTTGCCGCGATCGATGAGCATCCAAAGCGCGAGCGCCACGATGCCCTTCGTGACAGACATCATGCACACCAGCGTGTCGCGCTCCCAAGGACGCGAGCGTGTGACGTCGCGGTACCCGCCCCATAGATCCACGACGCGCCGTCCACGGTGATAAACGCACACCGCGGCACCAACCTCACCGCGGTGTGCGAAATTATCCGCGAAGACGGCCGCAAGCTCGCCGAACCGATCGCAGGCTTCGCCTGCGATCGGCGCGGCCTCAACGCGATCGCTCAGCTGCATACGCGGCTCCCAACCCGTCAGTAGCGATAGCTGAAGCCGATCCCATAGGTTCTTGGCGCACCCGGTCTACCTGCCACACGGCCCGCCGCGAAGCTCGCCGTCGTGGTGACATAGTCTTCATCGAGAAGGTTTCGACCCCACGCCGACAACGTCCAGCGTCCGTATGCGTCGCGCAGACCAACCGATCCCTGCAAGAGCCAATAGGCGTCTTGCGATTCGAGATCGAGGTTCTCCGGCGTGAAGAACTGCTGATCCTTGAAGCTCGCTTCGCCTCGTACGAAGAGGCTCCACTGAGAGAATAGGGTCCACTCATACTGGGCGTGACCGCTGAACGCGAGTCGCGGCGCAGCGTTGAGCTTCTGCCCGGATGCATCGAACACGCTTTGATTCCCGCGCCGTGGCGCACTCGCGAAATCGTCGTATTCGGCATTGAGCAAGCCGAGCGTGAACCCGACATTGAGATCGGGCAGCGGAATCGCCTGAACCTCCAGCTCCAATCCGTAGATGGACGCCGTTGCGGCATTACGCGTGTCGGTGACACCTGGGCTCAGGAAGAACAGCACCTGCAAGTCGTCGTAGTCGTAATAAAAAGCCGCCGCGTTCACCCGCAGGCGATTGTTGAGCCAATCCGTCTTCACGCCGGCTTCATAGCTCCACAGGTACTCCGGCGAAAAGCCCTGTTCCGGATTACGACTGCTGCTGACGAAGCCGCCGCTCTTGAATCCGCGCGTCGCCGATGCGTAGACGAAAGCATTGTGCGCAGCGCGCCACTCGAGCCCGAGCTTCGGCGTTGCCGCCGTGTAGCGACCCACGCGCTCATAGATAACAGGGCTGCCCGCAAGCGTATCCGTGCCGATCGAGTACGTACCGGCATTCTGTGCGAAGTGCTTGTCCTCTTCCGTGTAGCGCAAACCGAGGGTCGCAGAGAGCGAGTCGGTGAGATCGTACGTGAGCTGTCCGAACAACGCCCAGCTCTCGGTATCCACTTCCGGATACGCGCGCGACTCCGTGCCCGGTACGAAAGAACGAACCACGATCGGCTGCGTATCGTCTTCCTTGAAATAGTACAGACCCGCAACGAAGCGGACGCGATCGAAATCGCCGCTCAGATTGAGCTCTGTTGAGATCTGATCCTGTTGGCTGGTCATGATCGTCTGCAGCAGGCTGGCATCGCTCGCATCGGAGTCGATTGCAAGGTCCCAATCGAGCTCGCGCCAACCGGTCAGCGAGCGCAGCTGCAAATGGTCCGATAGATAGAAGGTTGCGTCGATAGACGCACCAGCGATCCGCCGACGCGAGTATTGCTCGGCATCGAGTGCAACGCGGCTGAAGTCGCCCAGCACCGAATCCACCGAGGTTCCTCGGGGTTCGAGCAGCTTCTGAAAGCCGATGATCGTGGAATCGTCCTGTAACCAATCGCCGCGCAGAACGACGTCTACGTTGTCGTTCGGAGTAAAGCGCAGCTGCGCACGTCCGGCCAACACATCCTCGTCATCGATGTCCTTTCCGCCTGGGACGATGTTCTTGCGATACGCGTCACGCGAAGAGCTCATGACAGACACGCTGGCGGCGACACGGTCCTCGGCGAGCGGCCCGCTCAGATAGCCTTCGACTTGGCGCCGATTGTAGTTACCGACCTCGCCTCGCAAGCCGATCTGCAGATCGTTGTCGGGCTTGCGCGAGATCACGTTGATGGTCCCGCCGACGGAATTGCGCCCGTACAACGTACCCTGCGGACCGCGCAGCACTTCGATGCGATCCACATCCAGGAAGCTCAAGAAGTAGCTTGCCGGCCGCGCGATATAGATGCCGTCCACGTGCACGGTCGAGCTCGGATCGGCGCCTGCAGTAACTTGATTCGTTCCCACGCCGCGGATGTACACCTGCGCTTGCCCGGTGTTCTCGGCGACCTGCAAGTTCGGCACGAACGGCGCGAGATCGCGGACATTGCCTATACCTGCCTCCGCGATCGACTCGCCGCTCATCGCCGAAATCGTCATCGGCGTTCGTTGCAGCGCCGTTTCTCCCGTCTTCGTTGCGGTGACGACGACTTCCTCGAGCGTGATGCTCGTCTCGTCCTGCGCGTGCGCAATACTCGTCAACGCGCCGAGCGTGAGCGCCCAGCCCACCCGTACGAACGGCACCGAAGTTCTCTTGTTCATGTAGCAACCCCTGACTCGATCATCTGCGGGATTCGCACCCGCTGCCTTACTACTGTGAAACTGTGACTACTCGTTATGCGCCGGCGCTCAGCCCCTCATCGAGAAGGAGCGTCGTGCCGTACATCGCACGCACCTCATCGCTTGCGAGGAACACCGCCGCCGCCGCAATCTCTTCCGGCGGGGTGTACACGCGCACACTCGGCGTCACAGCTGCTTTCGCCGCCATCACGCTGGCGGCGTTCGGACCGCACCGCTCCGCTTCGTTCAGCGGCGTCGCCGTGTTCCCGGGAGCAAGCGCGTTGACGTGCACGCCATGCGGCGCCAATTCGGTCGCAAGCGCTCGCGTGAGCATGATCACACCCGCTTTGACTGCCGAGTAGAGCGAGTACGGACCGGAGGCGCGCAAGCCGGCCACCGAAGCAACGTTGATGATTCGTCCGCTGCGCCGCGCTTTCATCGACGGTACGACTGCATCGATCGCGAAGAACGTCCCCTTCAGGTGCGTATCGACCATCTGGTCGAATACTTCCTCGCTCGTTTCGTTCAGATGCGTCGGCACATAGATGCCCGCCGAGTTCACGAGTATGTCGATCGGCCCGAGCGTTCGCGCAACGTCCGCCGCGCAACGCTGGATTTCGCTGACATTGCGGACATCGGCCACGAATGACTGCGCCGATCCGCCAGCGTCGCGAATCTCCTTTGTCACTCGATCTGCGCGCGCGAGATCACGGCTCGCCACGACAGCCACGCTCGCGCCCTCTCGAGCGAAGCGGACGGCGATCGCGCGCCCGATCCCGGAGCTACCGCCGAAGATGAGTGCGACTCTGTCTCTCAGCTTCATCTCACGCCGTCCTGCATTCGCTCAATTGCAGCTCCTCGATCATCTGCTCACGCATCAGGAACTTTTGAACCTTTCCGGTCACCGTGGTGGGAAACTGCTGCACGAAACGTACGTATCGCGGCACCTTGTAATGCGCGATGTGAGCCCTGCAAAAGGCGCGAATTTCCTCTTCGCTCGCGGTCGTACCCGGCTTGAGGCGAAGCCACGCGCAGACCTCTTCGCCATACTTCTCGTCGGGCACGCCGATGACTTGCACTTCCTGCACGACAGGATGCGTGTAGAGAAACTCTTCGATTTCGCGCGGATAGATATTCTCGCCGCCGCGAATGATCATGTCCTTCAGACGTCCCACGATATTGACGTAGCCGTACTCATCCATGACCGCAAGATCGCCGGTGCGCATCCACCCGTCCGTGTCGATCGCCTCACGCGTTCGCGCTTCGTCGTTCCAATAGCCGCGCATCACCGAGTACCCGCGCGTGCATAGCTCTCCGGCCTCGCCGCGCGGCGTCGGATTGCCTTGGGCGTCGACAATCTTGATCTCCACATGCGGATGCACGCGCCCGACGGTAGAGACGCGTCGCTCCAGTTCGTCGTCGCGGCTGCTTTGTGTGGAGACCGGAGAGGTTTCCGTCATGCCGTACGCGATCGTCACTTCCGGCATGTGCATCTCGCTGACGACTCGTTTCATTACCTCGATCGGACACGGCGCGCCGGCCATGATGCCTGTGCGCAAGCTCGACAAATCGAAGCTCGAGAACTCCGGATGATTCAGCTCCGCTACGAACATCGTCGGCACGCCATACAGCGTCGTACAGCGCTCGTCTTGCACGGTGCTCAAGACGGCGCCTGGCTCGAATAGCTCCGCCGGGTACACCATCGTCGCGCCGTGCGCGATGCACGCAAGATTGCCCATCACCATGCCGAAGCAGTGATACAGCGGTACTGGAATACACACACGATCGGCTGTGCTGAGCCCGAGCGCCTGGCCGACGAAGAAGCCGTTGTTCAGGATGTTGCGATGAGTGAGCGTGGCGCCCTTCGGTGCACCGGTCGTGCCGGAGGTGAATTGAATGTTGACCGCTTCATTCGGTGAGATCTCCTGCGCGAGGGCGGCAAGCCGAATGCGGTGCTCCGCGCGCCCGAGATCGGCAAGCTCGTCGAAGTTGAGCATCCCGGCAGTCCGTTCAGCGCCGAGCCGGATGACGTATTTCAGATCCGGCAGACGTTTTGCACGCAGATCGCCGGGCGACGCATGGATCAGCTCCGGTGCGAGCTCAGCAATCATTGCGAGGTAGTCGCTCGTCTTCAGGTGCGGCGCGAGCACTAGCGCACGGCAACCGACCTTGCGCAAGGCGTACTCGAGCTCGTAGATCCGGTACGCCGGATTGATGTTGACTAGGACGAGACCCGCCTTTGCCGTTGCGAACTGCAGCACGACCCATTCGGCGCAGTTGGGCGCCCAGATGCCGACGCGATCGCCGCGCTCGAGCCCAAGCGCAAGCAGTCCGGACGCGACCGCATCGACGCGTCGCGCCAGTTCGCGCCAGCTCCAGCGAATACCCTGATGTCTCACGACCAACGCTTCGCGATCGCCTTGCGTCGCAGCCATGCGGTCGAAGGCAGCACCGATCGTGACTTCGAGTAGCGGCGAGCGATCGCAGCCTCGTTCAATAGACAACGCAACTGGATTCGCAGTCATGCGGTGAGTCCCGAATCGACGACCGAACCGGAGGAAGTCAGTGCCGCGCCCTCCCCTGCGCGCGCCAACGCGCTCACGAGGTCCTGCAGCAAGGAGCGCTGCAATCCTTCCGCGACGATCATGAGGCGCGATTGCGGCGCGCGCGTTCCCCAACTCGGCAACCGGACTGGCGGATGGAGCACGTGGCGTACGGCGTGCACGGCGACCGGACGCGACTCGCCGCGCAAGAAGAAGATTCCCTTGAAGCGCAACAGCGCATCGCCGAGCACTGCAGTCAGCGCATCGAGCCATGTGCTGACTGTCGGCCAATCCAGAGCGCCGTCTATTTGCGCGCCGTGCGTGAGCACATCGTGCGCGCCTGCGTGCGGGACCATCTCTTCGCGAGACAGCCAGCGCACCGGATCTACAGCGTCGCGCTGCGAATACAGGCTCGCGCCGAAGATGACGCCTGCGCCTTCTCCATGGGAGGCAGACGTCATCTCAGCAACCGAGTTGAGCTTGCGGGCAGCTAGGCGCGCTTCGTTCAACTCGCGCACATCGGCGAGGTCGCACTTGGTCAGCACGATACGATCGGCCATCGCCACTTGCCGGCGAGCCTCGGGCCTGCTCGCCAGCGTCTTCGCGCCAACAACCGCGTCAAGTGTCGCGACGACTCCATCGAGCCGCGTCGGCACGTCGGACACATACATCCCTGCTGCCTGAACAGCCGGCGCGGGATCCGACATACCCGAGGTTTCGATCACAACGCGATCGAATGCCGGGAGCTCGCCGGCCGCGCGGCGCGCGAGCAGCCGTTCGAGGCTATCGCGAGCATCCAGACGTTGCGTGCAGCACAAGCAGCCCGAGGCGAGCAGCGCCACATCGTCGGCGAGGTACTCGACGATCTGGTCATCGAGCGCGATGTCGCCGATTTCGTTGACGATCACCGCGATCTTCTCGGCCGGATGGGAGCGCAGCAAGGCACAGATCAATGTCGTCTTGCCGCTGCCCAGAAAGCCTGTAACGACGGTGACGGGAGTCATCAGAACGACGGCGCCTGATCGTGAATCGGATGCGGCGTGGGCGGTTCCGCTGCGATATCGTCGGTCCTTTGCGGGACCTGCGCACCTCGTTTGAACACGAACGCATGACGCCGCCTATCGCTGACGCATGTCACATCGGCAAGCGGATCGCCTCGCACGACGAGCAGATCGGCCGGACGTCCTGCCGCAATACGTCCGGCGCGGGAGCCGAGCAACTCTGCCGCCACGCTCGTCGCTGCCCGTAGTGCCTGCAGCGGCGTCGCGCCCTCTTGCACCATCAGCTCGAGCTCGCGCGCGTTGTTCCCGTGCGGATTGAATGGTGTGCCGGCATCGGTGCCCATCGCGATCGTGCCGCCGGCACGAACGAACCTGCGGAACGACTCGCGTCGCATCGCGCCGAAGCGCTGCACTTTCTCGACCGCGTGTTGCGGCAAGCCAAGATTCCTTTGTGCGGCATGCATCAAGCGATCGTTTGCGAGCAGCGTGGGAACGAGCGCGACGTTGCGCGCGATCATCGCCTCGAGCGCTTCATCGGTAAGCTCCGTGCCGTGCTCAATCGTGCGCACGCCGGAGTCCACCGCGCGCAGGATGGCGGTTGCGCCCAACGCATGCGCCGCAACCGGCCGGTCGAGCCGCGCGGCTTCGCCGATGAGCGCCTGGATTTCGTCCGTGCTGTACGTTGCTTCGCGCGGATCGCTGTTCGGGGTGAGCACGCCGCCGGAGACGGCGATCTTGATCCAGTCGAAGCCGAGTCGAACGTGATCGCGAACCCGCGCTCGACATGCATCGACGCCTCCCGCTTCTACGTTCGACGCAAGCCAATGCCCATGACCGCCTGGCCGAGTAATGAAGCCGGCAAGATGCAGTGTCGGCCCCCGCCACTCGCCGGCGCGCGAGCGCTCGCGCAGAGCGAAAGCGTGTGCCGGCGCACCGCCCAAATCTCGGAGGGTCGTGACCCCGCCGCGCAAGGTCTCCTCTGCATGCTTTTCGAAGCGAGCTGCCTGCTTTGACGGATCGGCACGCAAAGCCGCGACGACATCGGCGGCGCCCGTCATCACGAGATGCACGTGACAATCGATCAGACCGGGCATCACCGTGTGTCCGCGCAGATCGAGTCGCGCACCTTCGTATCCCTGGAACTCCGCGGCCGGTGCGCAACTCACGATCGTCCCATTTGCGATCAGGACGTCGTGGCGTTCCAGTCGCTGCTCGCCGTCGAACACGCTTCCGCCTGTGAGTAGCGTTTTCATGTGCGGCGGCACCAAGCAGCGATGCACTTGGACATCAACGACGCCATGGCCGCCTCAGCCACGTTCCTCGAGCGGCAATTCCGGTAGTGCATGACCGGTTTCGCGCAGGTGCTCGTAGAGTCTTGGATTGACTCGCGCGATCTTCACCGCAGTCGAGATCGGAAACGCGATATCCGTCTTGTCATGGACGCCGCCGGTGATGATCACCTGCAACACACCTTCGATCGATCCGATGTTGCGGAAGGCTCGGCACACGCAAGGCGGTACGGACAGCACATCGAGCTCCTCGAGCACGACGGAGTGCTCGCCGTTATCGCCCCAAAGGAACTCGAAGCGACCGCGACATACCGTGAACGTCTCGTATGTGCGGTTGTGCGAGTGCAGGGACGGCCCTTGACCGGGCGGACAC
>JAAYXG010000410.1 GCA_012516015.1 Lysobacteraceae bacterium
AGATAACCACTGACCGGAGAGCCGTATGCGGGAGAACCGCCCGTACGGTTCGGAGGGCGGGGAGCAGCGATACTGCTCCCCGACCCCTATAGGCCTCTGCGCGCATGGCGCGCCGCTGTTTGCCTGGATCCCGGCCTCCGCCAGGACGACGATGTTGTTGAGTCTCGGCAAATTCAAAGCGCCCGGTTTCTTCGCGAGTCTTCGCGTCCTCCGCCGGAGAGACGAAGGTGGGTATCACATTTTTCCCGGACAGTAGTGGGCCTCTGCCGGCGCGACGAAGAGATGTGTCACTCCCGATACCAGATCTCTCGCTGGCCGTTACCGAACGTCAGGAGGAGCTTGTTACCCTCGACGTAGTAGCGTGCGTACGGCTCCCAGCCCATGCTGCCGTGCTCCATCGCGTAGAGAATTTGTCCTTGCGTTCGCCAGCGTCCGCCGTCACCGCTTGCGCCTCCGGCGCCCGAGTCGAAGCTTCCCGCATCGCCGCCGCCGATCACGCGGCCCGGTCCGAAACGGTACGTGCCGTCGGGAAAGAGCGTGACGCGTTTTTCGTTCACCATCGAGAAGTCGCCGCTCGTGTAAGAGTCGCGCTGTACCCAACGGCCGATCAGTGCCGGATCGAGCTCGCCTTGCGCAGCCTGTGCGCCTCCCGCGGCAGGACCGCTACCGGTTTCACCACGCGTGAGATGCACCTGCACGGACGCCGCCGGCACGCCCGGTATGGCCTCGACCAGCATTGTCAACTGGTCGTTCGCGGACGGTTGTAAAGTGAGCTGAGTCGCGCGTCCGTCCTGATCGATCATTTTGCCTTTGGCGCCGGCGCCTTGTCGCTGGCCCTCTATCCGATACACGTAGCCGCCGACGTCGAGCGTTCCAGAAACCGCGTCTTGCTCGACGGCAAGCGTGGCGCGCGCCGGCTGACCGTTGAAGTCGCCGGTGTACGTGCCGGCGAGAGTATCTGCCCGCACGGTCGAGGGCAGGGCGATAGCGAGCGCAAGCGCCGCCAAAGCGAAAGCAGTCTTCACGATGATCCTCTCAGGTCTTTTGACGTGATTCGCGACGGGCATCGTCGATACATACATAATCAGTGGAGCTTCTTTCTCGTACCCGCGTTCGACGCAATGTACTAAAGCCCGCGCGTGTACTGAAGCCTGCGGGAAACACCCATTGAAGACCGATCGATCACCCTTGCGCACGCGAAGGTATGTCAGGACGCGAGCGCACCTTCGTCGCTCCGGCGGAGGCCGGAGTCCAGGCCTCTGCACCCACGGTGCGCCGCTCTTTGTCTGGATCCCGGCCTACGCCGGGACGACAAGGTATTTCTCGGGACGACAAAGTAGTTGAGTCTCGCCAAATTCAAAGCGACCGGCGTAGGCCGCGATCCAGGCTCGCTGCGCTCACGATCTATCTCCCCAGCATTCGCAGCAGCGTTCTGTCGCGATCGAAGAAGTGATGTTTGAGCGCGCCGATGACGTGCAGCGCGATCAAGCCTGCGAATAGATAGGCGAGCACCCGGTGGGTCCGTTGGCCGACGAGTGCCCAGTATTCGGAGTAGGGGACGATGACATTCGGGTCGGTCGCGCTATGGTTCGGCGGAACGATCGTGGCGAGACCGAAGATGCCAAACCCGTGGCCGCTTGCGCCCGAATAGAGCATGCCCAGCAGCGGGACGACAACCGAGCCAACGAGCAGGAGCGAGTGCGTGCCCTTCGACAGGAACTGCTCAATGCGTTCGTACGTGCTGACGGGACGCGGCCAGCCGGCGCGGAGTCGACGTATCGCGCGCGTGACTGCGATCGCGAAGAGGAGGACGCCGATCGACTTGTGGAGCGGGTAGAGATGCCAGCTCTCGGTCGCCGTCATGTAGAGTCCGGTCGCGATCAAGAACAAGATCGTGATGCCAACGGCCCAGTGGAGGGCAATCGCGGGAGTATCGAGCTCTGCTTCTCTCTTCATAAGAACGCCGGTAACGAAGTACGGCCTCCGCGCGCATGAGCGGACGCACACGGTGGGATCACCATGCGGTTCTAGTTCAACAGGGAAATATCGCGCGCCGCCAACGGTTTGGGACGGATGCTCGCCCCGCGGGACGAATGGTCAGCGGCTCAATCTTGCGCGGATCGACCGGATCGAGTGCAGCGATACTGATCCAGCGTCTTGTAGTGCTTCTTGCTGATGCCCACCGTCGAGCCGTCGTGCAGCGTGACGATTCCGGTGCCGGACGGCAGCATCCGGACTCGATCGATAGCGCGTATCCGCACGATGTGCGATCGATGTGTGCGAACGAAGACACCCGGCGGCAGCATCGCCTCGAGCTCTTTCAGCGTGGAGCGCAGCAGGTAGCTCTGTCCGCCGCATCTGATCTCGACGTAGTTCTTAGAAGCGCTGAAGCTGTCGACTTGCTCGAGCTCGATCAGGCACTCGTCGCGTCCTTTGCTCACGAGCAGGGTCCGCGTGCTGCGCGCGGGCTGAGCGGGCATCGCAAAGCCGCGCTCTTCCGCAGCGGTCGTTTTGCCGCTCGACAGCCACCATCCAGCCACCATCACGGCGACCCACGCGCCGAGATGCTTGGGGGAGAAGTAAATCAGGCTCGCGAGCGGCTGCTCCGCCGTTTCGATCACGTCGACTGTCACTCGAAGTCCGAGTGCGAGCACGAGGCAACCGAGGCACACGATCAAGTACGGCGCCTTCGTCTCGGACCGCAATGCCTTCCGGACCGAGCGCAGCAGAACCGGCGTCATCACGATCCACACACCCCACTCCCGACACGCCCACGCGATCGAATCCCAGAGATCCACAGCGACTTGGGACACGAACGCTTGATGCGCCATGCACTGCACGACCAAGTACGTCATGAAGACGCCCCAGCCGATCAGCACCGGCGCGAGCTCGCTGGATCCCGAGATTGTGCGAACAGAAGCGGAATGGCTCACGATGTTGTCGTCGTTGTTGGCTCCCGCGCCCATTTTGCAGCGCCCTTCTCGTCGGTCAAGTATTGTCGTTCAGTCCCCTTGCGCTAGTAACGGTTGCAAGTGCATCCAGTCTTTGAGGGCGCTCAAGAACGGCGAGATCATGATCTCGACCCTCGCTTGTATCGCGGCGTGGATACTTTCGGAAGGATCGGTCGCGAGTGCTTGCTCTACGCCTCTCAATGCCTGCTCTTCGTCGCCCCGAAACGCGTGAACCTCTGCGACCCTGAGCTTCAAGGAGGGATCTGCGTCCGGCGCGTGAGCTCGCCGCGTCAAATCGGCGAGTGCTGCATCGGCGGCAACGACATTGCCCGCACCGTAGTGCGCGAGCCCGAGGATTTGATCGCGCAGCGCGCCTACTGGCATCTGCTCGGCAATGGCGAGACTTTCGTCGAAGCGCCGCTGGAGGACCAGCACGTTGGCGATGTTCGAGTCGATCATGGGCAACGTGGGGCTCAGCTCTTTCGCATGCCTGAGCTCCGCTTCGGCTTCGTCCAGCATGCCTGCGGCCGCCAAGTAAACCCCGAGATTCGCTCTGCCCGACGGCGACAAGGGATCGACCGCGACGGCACGCCGCTGCAAGGCGAGGGCTTCATGAAGATGCCCCATCAAGAGCGCTTTCGATCCGGATACGCTGAGCACCAACGAGTCTGAAGGATTCAGCCCGATGGCGAGCTTGCAATGCTCTTCCGATCTGCGCCAATCGCCGCGCCACCAGTAATACTGAGCTGCCCTGACATGCGTCTCGGCAATCCCGGGACCCAAGGAGAGCGCCTGCTCGATTGCTTTCGACCATGCTTGCTGCACTTGTATATCGGGCGGTTGTCCGTAGTCGAGCGCGATGACGTACGTTGCCGCGAGGCCGGCCCAAGCGCGCGCATAGGAAGGGTCCAGTCGCAGAGCCCGTTCGAAGTAGCGTCTGGCTCGCATCGCATCGGACTCCCCACGACGATTGAGGAAGTAGCGGCCGTTCAAGTATTGCTCGAACGCTTGCTCGCTCGTCGTGTCCGCGC
>JAAYXG010000411.1 GCA_012516015.1 Lysobacteraceae bacterium
GCTCCATCGATTGCCCGCGCGCTCGCTGCCAAAGAGACGCGTCGCGGTCGAGCCCGTATCGATGTGCACGAGATCGACCCGCAACGCGTTCCAAGCGAACGCGATTCCGGCGCTCCAGAACCAGTATCCCGTGTCGAATGGGCGGGGCAGCTCGTAGTAGCCGACGCCGGCGAGCCACGACCACCGTTCGTTGAGGGGCTGCAGCGTCGCAACCTCGAACGACATCGCATTCTCGCGCCAGGCCGTCCTGCCTCGGCTATAAATGGAAGTGTCCGGGAAGAACGCGAACGTCGCGGTCAATGAGTTGCGATAACTGATCGAAGCGTTCCACTCGCCGTAATCGTAGTCTCCTCGCTCGCCTGGATAGATATAGCGGGTGTACGACGCATACGCGGACCAGCGCTCGCCCAGCGGCCATGAGCGCGTCAGCGTCGCGCTCAGCTCATGCGTTGCGTCGATCCAGTCGCCAAGATCGACGGTCGATGCGGCACCCCCGATCGACCAGCTCGTACCGAACTGTCGGTAGGCGCTCACTTGCACCGCAGGGTCGCCGCGTGTCAGCGAGAGCCCTCGGGTGACATAGTCGCTGAGCGCAGCGACGGAGCCGCCCCAGCGCTCGGCGGCGGGCAGAGGGCTCCAGATCAGGAGCGCGACGAGTAGCAGCGCGCTCGAAGCGCGCACCCAAGGCTCAGGCCCCTGTGTACTGCGATCGCTCATGAGGTGTCGTCGCTCCTCGTCGGGGAACGATGCGTCGATGCACTGACTCGCTCGGCGCATCGGCGGTTCCGCTCATCGCGCATGAAGCCCTCCCGGCGGGCACTATTAGCTCAATGCGCTGAGTACCCTGCGAGGCCCGTTTGGTTCTACGGTCGCGCTGCGGAATGTACTGAGACGGCGGGCGGGTTAGCCCACGATCGTGTCGGTCGGCAGAACGGCACCGGGCGGGATGCCCGGTTGATCCCGATATTTCTCGTAGATCGGCGCGAAGTCGGTGTTGTAGGCGGCTTCGAACAAGTCCTCGAAGCGGTCGATCACGAAATAGGTCTTCTGGAAATCGTCGATGAGGTAGTCGGTGCGCATCACGCGCACGAGATCGAACGCGATCCGATTCGGCGTGGTGCTCTCCACGCTGTAAACCGTCTCGCCCTTTGAAGACAGAATGCCCGATCCGTAAACCCGCAGACCCTCCCGAGTGCGTAGCAGACCGAACTCGACCATGTACCAGTACAGGCGCGCAAGCATCTTGAGACCGCCTGCCGCGATCGCTTTCGCCCCTGCAGCGCCGTATGCCTGCATGAAGCGCGCGAACACCGGGTTGGTGAGCAACGGCACATGCCCGAAGAAGTCGTGAAAGATGTCGGGCTCGACGAGATAGTCGAGCTCTTCCCAGCGGCGGATCCATACGGTGACCGGAAAGCGGCGGTTCGCGAGGTGCGCGAAGAAGTGCTCTTCGGGAATCAGCCCGGGCACCGCGACGACTTGCCAGCCGGTCGCTGCGCTCAGGATCCGGTTCGTATCCTCCATGCGCGGAATGCGATCCGAGGGTGCGGCCAAGGCGCGCGCGCCGACAATGAACTCCGGCGCGGCGTATCGCTCGAGCAGCTTGATCTGTCGCGCGTACAACGCCTTCCAGATCTCGTGATCCTCGAGGCTGTAGCGTTCCCACTCCTGCGGGACGGTGTAGTCGGCTGCAGCATGCGTATAGTCGCCGCGCAATTGCAC
>JAAYXG010000412.1 GCA_012516015.1 Lysobacteraceae bacterium
AGAAGGGTCGCAACGTGATCGTCGCCGCCGTCGTGAACGGCGGCGGAGCCACGGACTTCTGCGCGCGTTTCCTCGACGAGAACGATCAGCCGATCACCGGGCTCACCGTCTCATTGCAATCGCCCTGAGCAGCCGTCCGCAACGCAATGAGCGTGCAGGCGTCGACGATAGTTAACTTTCGCGGACGCTGGCGATGTAGTAGAACTAGGAACCGTTCGTACTCTCAACTATTAAGCCGATAATGAAAAAAACTCTCCTGGGAGCTCTGGCGAGCGTGTCCGCGCTCGCAGCGTACGTGCCGGCACATGCGCAGGTGGAAACCGAAGCGCCGCCCGTCGTCGAAGGGGCCCAGCCGGTGACTGTGGAACGCATCAAAATTCACGGGGCGGCGCTCGAGGGGAATCTGGAGGGTAACGCGGTCGACCGCGACGCCCTCGTGTTCTTGCCGCCGAGTTATGAGAAGGCGCCAAACCGGCGCTACCCGGTCGTCTATGCGCTGCATGGATTCTTCATCGGCGCGGAACAGTGGAGCAAAGAGATTCATGCTCCGCAAGCGTTCGAAGGCGCCTTTGCGCTCGGCGCGAAGGAGATGATCGTCGTCTTGCCCGACTCGAAAACGCTGCACAACGGCTCGATGTATTCGAGCTCGGTGACGACAGGCGATTTCGAGAGCTACATTGCGCGCGACGTCGTGGCGTACATGGACGCACACTATCGGACGCTACCGGCTCGAGAGAGTCGCGGGCTCGTCGGACATTCGATGGGAGGTTACGGCGCGACTCGCATCGGCATGAAGCACGCCGATGTGTTCGGCAGCTTGTATGTCATGAGTCCGTGCTGTCTCGGCGCTCGGGGCGCGCCGCCGAAGGAAGCGCTCGAAGGCCTTGCAAAGATCAAGAGTCGCGAGGATCTCGCCGGGCAACACTTCATGGTGACGGCGACGTTCGCAGTCGCTGCCGCGTGGTCGCCGAACCCGAACAACCCGCCGTTCTTCGTCGATCTTCCCTTCGAAGGCGAGGGGCAAAGCGAGGTCATCGCGAAGTGGGCTGCGAACGCGCCGTTTGCGTTCATCGATCAATATATCGGCAATCTGAAGCGGTATCGCGCAATCGCGCTCGACGTCGGGGATCAAGACGGCCTGCGCATGGACACGGCGAAGTTGCACCAAATACTGAACGCCTATGGCATCGAGAACACGTTCGAAGAGTATCCCGGCACGCACACGAGCAAGCTCGGCGAGCGCTTTCAGAATCATGTCCTGAAGTTTTTCAGCGAGACGCTGTGTTTCGAAGAGCGCTGCGGTAGTTGAGCAAACCGATTCGCGGCTCGACGATTCGAGGGAGGATCCGTGAGACAGATTGCGTTCATATTGGTGTTCCTGGCCAGCGTCTGCGGCGCGCAAGAGTCCGGCGATTTCCGGCCGGCCTCGACTAACGTGTGGGGCGCAGAGTATCCGCGGATCGACAGTAGCGGGCGTGTACAGGTTCGAATCAAGGCCCCGGAGGCCAATCAGGTCAAGCTGAACTTCTGGAGCGGTCCGAAGCTCGACATGGAGAAGCAAGCCGATGGCGTGTGGACCGTG
>JAAYXG010000039.1 GCA_012516015.1 Lysobacteraceae bacterium
CGTGGACTCGGTAGTGCACGACAAGTGGAGCGCCCACTTTGTGGTAGCGCTCTGCGAGTGCCCGCACCATCGGCGAGAACCGTCGGTTGAAGCCAACCATCAGCCGGTCGTTGCCGCTTTCCTCTATCGCACGCTGAATCTCGTGCAACTCGGAGAGAGACAGGGCCAATGGTTTCTCGACAAACGTCGCTTTCCCCGCCCGCAGCGCTTCGCACACGAGGCGGGCATGCGACGAATGGCGCGTGGCGATCAGAACAGCGTCGATTTCGGCGTCGGCGAGCAGCTCACGATGATCGGTCGTGGCCGCGGCGAACCCAAACTTCCGCCGGGCGTTCTCCGCGCTCAGGCTGGCATTGGTCGCGACTGCGGCAAGAACGCACCGATTGTTGCTCTTGAGGTGCGGCAACAACATGCTCGAGGCGTAGTTCCCGGCGCCGATGACGCCAAGGCGAACTTCGCCTCTCGTGCGAGGCCGAAGTGCGGCCCGCTCGCGAGGCAAAGGCGCGCGCTCAGGCGGCGACTCACTGACTCCATACTCGAATACCGTGCCCAATCCCTCCCCTGTGCCCGCGGCGATATCGCGATACACCTGTTCCGCGTCCTCGAAGGGCCGCACGGACGAGATGATCGGATCCAGCTCGATTCTCTTCTCGGCTAGCAGGTCCAGGAATGCCGCCATGTTGCGCCGTTCGGTCCAGCGAACGTAGCCGATCGGATAGTCGATACCGCCCTCCTCGTAATACGGGTCATACCGTCCCGGACCGTACGAGCGCGAGAATCGCACGTCGAGCTCTTTCATGTAGTAGTCGTTCCATGGCAAATCGAGCCGGGTCTTGCCGATATCGATGACACAGGCACGATCACGCGCCAGGAGAGAGGCGAGCTCGACTGGACCGTTACTCTCTCCGCCTGCAGTGATGAAGATGCGATCCGCACCGAAGCCGCCGGTCAGGTGCGCGACCGTGCTATGCACCGATGGATCGTGCGGCAGCATTGCGCACTGCGCGCCCGCGCGCATCGCGAGATCGCATCGTGCCGGCACGACATCGATGCCGATGACGCGAATACCGCCTGCTCTCAGAATCGATACGAGCAGCTGTCCGACCAGGCCCAGACCGATCACACAAGCCACTTCACCCAACTGCATCTGCGCCTGCCGAAATCCCTGCATCGCAATCGCGCCGATGGTGGCGAACGCTGCGTGCTTCATCGACACGCCATCCGGCACGCGTACGGCAAGGTTTCTCGGAACGAAGTTGAACTCGGCGTGGTTGCAATAACCCACGCCCGCGCACGCCACGCGCTCGCCGATCTGGAAGCCATCGGTGTCGAAGCCCAGCGCCACGATCTCTCCCGACCCCGCATAACCCAGCGGCGTGAGTGAGTCCAGCTTGTTCATGACCTTTTGATAGGTCGCAACCAATCCCTGCTGCCGAACTGTGTCGAGCACTTGCTTGACCTTGTCCGGACGCGCCCGCGCCTTGCCCAAGTAGGACATCTTGCCCTCGCGAACCTTCATTCCCTCGGTGCCCGCGGAAATCACGCTGTAGTGCATCCGGACGAGGAGCCCCCCGGGCTTCAGCGCAGGAAAAGGAACCTCCTCGAGTGCGATCCGCCCCGTCTTATAGTTCTGCGAGATCTGTCTCATGACGTTCTGCTCCAAGTCCATTCGCCAAGAGCGGGGGCGGTGATCAGCCGTTCAATTGCCCAAAGCGCATCGCTGCAGCGATCGATCGTGGTAGTCGGACGAGGCAAGAAATGAATTCGCGCAAGCTGATCGGGTGCCTGTCCCGATCAAGATCTACGGGTATCGGATCTTTCGCCATACAGAGTGTCCGTAATGCCCGGCGCATGGAGCTCGTCGCGTTGTACTTCGTACATGGTCGAGCCGCTGCGACCTGCCGAGCTCAACCTGAGCTAGCGAGTGGGCAATTCGCCGTACGCTCGATAGGCGCTCATCGGATTGGCGCTCGCCGATCA
>JAAYXG010000040.1 GCA_012516015.1 Lysobacteraceae bacterium
CGTCAGGTCGCAGTGGAAGACCGACCCCGAGGCGTCCGGCAAGCTCTCGAAAGACCTTGCCGTCGTGCGCCTGGCGGAGCCTTCGCGCTATGCGCGGCGAACGATGCCGCTCGGCCGCTTCTCTGGCGCCGCCGCTCCGGTCGTCATGGTCGGCTTCAAGGACATGATCTATTCGGATACGTTCAAGCAGAAGAAGCGCGGACGCGTATATGGCGAAAGCGACGGTGTCATGGAAACGTCGATCGGCGCCTTCATGCACGACATGGACTCGCTTCACATCGCCCCCGGCGCGCCGGTGATCGATGAGCGCACCGGCGTCATCATCGGCATCCACACCCGGCTCGATCAGCATGGCAACACGATGATCACGATGAACGACTGGCTCGAAGCGACGATCCGCACGGAGCTCGCTGCGGGCTCGGCGTCGCAGGAAGCGACAGCCGCGCGACCGAACTGAGCAAGAGCTCGAGACCTCGGGCTGGCTAGTCAGAGGGCGCATCACGACGGCCGCATACGGAGGCGGTCATCCGTGACGTCAGGAGGTACCTGTGACCTCTGCACGTTCACACCTCGATAGGTCCAGCCGTTTGCAAAACGACGTGGTCACCTTCGCTTCCAAGGCTCCGGTCTCATCCTTCACGATGAACATCACCGCCATCGAAAGCCGTTCGGCGAGTGCATACCCGTCGTTCGGCCCGAGCACGTTATAGGCCGTCGCCCAAGCATCCGCATAGATCGCCTGCGGATGCACGACTACGACCGACTCGAGCGAGTGCGCGATCGGCGCTCCCGTTCGGGGATCGACCGTATGCGAGTAGCGTTTGCCGTCCCTGAACACGAAATTGCGATACTCGCCCGAGGTTGCAACCGCTTCGTCCTCCAGTCGTAGCACGGCGAACACTTCGCCCGCTGCGAGCTCGGGGCGCTCGACGGCGATCCTCCACGACTCGTTCTTCTTGTTTCGACCGCGCACGCGAATCTCTCCGCCGATATCCACCATGTAGCGTCGCAGCTCGAGTGCATCGAGCCGCGCAGCGATTCGGTCGACCGCGTACCCTGGCGCAATCCCATTGAGATCGACTCGAATCGAGCTGTCCGTCTTTCGAAGCGCGGGCGGCTCCTCGCGCACGCGAAGCTTCTCGATACCGATCGAGTGACGAACGTCGGCGATCTCGCGTTCAGTCGGAGTCGCTTCAGCCTTGTTCCCGTCAGGTCCGAATCCCCAGAGTTGCACGAGCGGCGCCACCGTGACGTCGAACGCGCCGCGCGATTCGGCACCGACTTCGAGGGCGACCTCGAGCACGCGCACGAGCTCTCGATAAACGTCGAACCAATCGGTCGAGGCGGTCGCATTGAATCGCGAGATTTCGGAATCTTCTCGGTATCCGGACATGCTTTCGTCGACGGCGCGCAGCTCGTCTTCGACGAGTCGCCGTAGCTCGTACGACGTCAGGGACCGATGAGGCGAAACGATGCGCACGGTATATGTCGTGCCCATCGTCGGGCCGGAGACGACGATCTCCGACGGACCGGCGTGGCAGCCGAGCAAGCAGAACGCGATGGGGATCAGCCAGGCCTTCAAGACGATCGATGCTGTGCGAGCGAAAGGCGCTACTCTCGTCGTGCTACGCCGAGCCGTCAACTGCCTAGAGCTTGCTGCACGCCGTTTCGGCGGGAGCGATTTCCCTCGAGGATGGTGTCCGAACCTCGCCTGACGATTCCGGCGCAAGCGCGGGATCGCATCTTGCGGAGGAATCCTCGATCTCGAGCCCCTTTTGCGTTGCCGGCGGACGAGCCGTATCACGCGCGGAGTCATTCAAGAGGACAGCAAGAAGGAAGCTCGCACAGATCAGACCGCCTCCTATGAAGACACCCCTATCCATATCGAGCTCCCGCCGTGAGTGCGCCGCGATCAAAGCAGCGCGTGCCGAAAATCTTAGTGCTCAGCAGTTCGGGCCGATATGTACGAAGGGGCAACTCGACCGCGGTTCATGCATCTTCGGCTATCCTTCCTTCGCCGGAAAGCCCAACAAAGGTATTGCTTCATGAGCTCGGCGGCGCCGACGCCCACAGTGGGAACACTCTCCAGAAGGGCATGCCTCGGGCAGAATTGCCAATGGGTAGATCCATTTGCACCTGACGCCCCGAAGCGAGACACTCGAAACGCCGCAGCACACGCAACGGATACTCTACAGTGGCATCGTAGTCCGGCCGCCATGAGTCGATCTCTGCATCACGAACATCTCGTTCGCATCAACGATCCACGAAATCTTGCCGGCGAGTGGTTGACGCGAGCGCAGTTGTGGGCGGGCTTGCGATACACGATCGAAACTCCGCAAGTCGTGGACGATTCGATCGATTCCGCCGACGTGGTCGAAGTCGGGCCTGGGATCTTGGCGCGCGAGATTCGCAGAGGTCCAAGGTCGACGCGCGACGAAGTCATACTCGTACCGAACGAGCTGCTGCAGATCCGCGCGGATGCGCGCGGCGAATTTTCGGGCAGCACGCTCACGATCGCGATCGAGGAACCGGCGCCCGGGATGCTGTTCGTGCGGTTCACGTACGAGATCTGCGGCCTCGCGGAAGGGCGCGAAGCCGAAGAAGACACGGCGCGCCGCTCCGCA
>JAAYXG010000413.1 GCA_012516015.1 Lysobacteraceae bacterium
CGATGGGCTTCAACGCCGGCGATCCGGGCAACGCGAGCTGAGTGAGCTGCCCTTCTGCGATGGCATGCGGATGCAGCCAATAAAGATCGAGCGTGCGACCGCGCTTCATCGCCAAGCGCGAGCCCATGATGCCGGGCAAGATGTAGACCGTCGGCCCGCGCAGCTTGCGCCTCGTCGCAGCGAGCTTCGCGAGATGCGACAGCTCGCGGTATTCGGCTTCGCCGAAGTACGCGATCAGAAGATGCGCATGCGCGCCCGACTGCAGTAGGGCGATGACTTGATCATCGTGCAAGTGCGCCGGGGTTGTGGCGATAGGTGCGCGGGTGGGCATCGATCAATGATGCGCGTGATCGTCATCCGACGCCATCACAGGAACTTGAACCTTGACGACGCCCGCATTTTCGAACTGCAGATCGAGCTCGATCGTCTTGCCGGCCTCGAGAGGCGTATTGATTCCGAGCAGCATCAAGTGCGCGCCGCCCGGCTCGAGCGTGACCGACTCGCGCTGCCCGAGAGAAATGGATTCCAGCGGGCGCATTCTCGCGATTCCATCCTCAGTCGAGGTTTGATGCACTTCGACGCTTGCGGCGATAGGTGAGCTCGCGCCGAGCAGCCGATCGGGCTCGTTGGCGGTGATCTTCATGTACACCGCCGCGACCGAGGCGGTTGGCGGCATCGCCGGCGCCCAGGCACCCTCGACCTCGATCGACGCGCTCGGCCGTGCGCAGCCTGTGAGCATCGCACATATAAACGTTAGCGCCGCAAGTCTCCTCACTTCTTGATCTCCTTCATCGTCGTCTCGATGACTGCACTAATGGCATTGATCGCCTCCGTACGCGCACTGCTCTTGCGCCAGACGGCGCCGACCGTTCGTGCAGGTACAGGGCGAGCGAACTGTTTCACGGTCAATCCCTGTCCGCTGCCGAAAGGTCCGCGAGTCGCCAGCTCGGGCAGCAGCGTGACGCCCAGACCGGCGGCGACCATCTGCCGCAACGTCTCCAAGCTCGTTGCGCGATAGTCTTCGCTCTCTCTCGCCTCGATGCGCCCGCAGACGTCGAGCGCCTGATCGCGCAGGCAGTGGCCGTCTTCGAGCAGCAGCAGCGTCTCCCCGCTCAAGTCCTCGACTTTGACGTTCGCCTTCTTCGCGAGATCGCTATTGTTCGGCACGGCCACCGTGAACGGCTCCCGATAGAGCGCGCGCGCCTCGAGCCCGTCGAGCGGGACGGGCAGCGCGAGAATTCCGAGCTCGATGTCGCCGGCGCGCAGTTTGTCGAGCAGCGGTTGGGTCTGATACTCGTACAGCATCAGCTTCAAGCGCGGCAGCTTGCGGCGCAGCTTGCGCATCAAGAGCGGCAAGAGATAGGGGCCGATCGTCGGGATCAGCGCGACCTTCAGCTTCCCCGAAAGTGGATCGTGTTCATTGCGCGCCAACGCGACGATCTCATCGCTTTCCTGCAGCATGCGCCGCGCAAGCGGCAAGATTTTCGTGCCCATTTCCGTCAACGCGACTCGCCGCGGCTGCCGCTCGATCAATTGCACGCCCAGGTAGTTCTCGAGCTTTTTGATTTGTGCCGACAAGGTCGGCTGGCTCACGAAGCAACGTTCCGCGGCCTTTCCGAAGTGCCCGGTATCGGCAAGCGTCACGAAGTAGCGCAGATCGCGAAGGTTCATGGGTGTAAGAGCGTTAGACGTGTAGAAGCGTGTAGACGTGTAAAGGTGTGGACGTCAGAAGCCCGCTGGGCTATTGGCATGCAACCATAGCCGATATCTATGGCTTATTTTAGATCAATTGAGAGGACGATTGGCGACCCGACGTGCCATGCCTTTACGTCCACACGTCCGCAGCCCACGCGTCCGTACGTACACGCGTCGCACGCCCTCTCTTATATACTGCGATCATGTCCCGTCCGACGAAATTGTCCGCCGGTGTCGTTGTGGTGCGCGATACGCCCGAAGGCTGGCGCTATTTGTTGCTGCGCGCGTTCACGCATTGGGATTTTCCCAAAGGAATGGTCGAACCGGGCGAGGACCCGCTGAGCGCGGCGGTGCGCGAGGTCAAAGAGGAGACGCTCATCGAAGACCTCGATTTCGCTTGGGGTCACGACTACATCGAGACCGGTCCGTACAGCCGGGGCAAGATCGCTCGCTACTATCTCGCGAAGACGTCCACGGCCGAGGTCTCGCTCCCCGTGATCGAGGAGCTGGGACGGCCCGAGCACAACGAGTTCCGTTGGGTCGACGAAGCGGAGGCGCTCGAGCTCGTCTCCGCGAGAGTCGAGCCGATCGTGAAATGGGCTGCGGCACGTCTCACATGAAGCAAGTCGTCATCGTCGGTGCGGGATTTGCGGGATTGAACGCGGCGAAGCGATTGCGTCACGTGCCCAACGTCGCCGTCACGATCATCGATCGCGAGAATCATCACCTCTTTCAGCCGCTTCTCTATCAAGTCGCGATGGCGGCCTTGAGTCCCGCGGACATCGCGGTACCGATCCGCAGCGTCTTCGCCGGTACGCCGAACGTGCACGTCATCAAGGCCGAGGCGCGCCGTATCGACGTCGAAGCGCGCAAGGTCATCACCGATTCGGGCGAGTTCGGCTACGACTATTTGCTGCTCGCCTGCGGCGCGCAGCATGCGTACTTCGGTCATGAAGAATGGGAGCAATATGCACCTGGGCTCAAGACGCTGCCCCAAGCGACCGAGATCCGTCGGCGCGTCTTGGAGGCGTTCGAAGGAGCGGAGAAGGTGAGCGATCCGGAGGAGCGTCGCCGCTATCTGACCTTCGTCGTCGTGGGCGGCGGGCCGACCGGCGTCGAGCTTGCCGGTGCCATCGGGGAGATGAGCCGCTATACGCTTGCGCGCGATTTCCGTCAGATCGATCCACGGCAAACGCGCGTGATCCTC
>JAAYXG010000414.1 GCA_012516015.1 Lysobacteraceae bacterium
AGTAAACGTTGCGCTCCATCCAGTCGTTGGGCGTGCCGCGACCGAACTTCTGCTGAACCTCAGGATCGCGCGCAACTGCTTGATAAAGCTCGGCGCCTTCGAGCAAGACTTTCTTGAGGCCGAAAATGACCGGGCTGTGCGGATCTTCCGGCGTCTCGCAGCGCGCATGGTGCTTGCGATGCACGGCGACCCACTCGCGGGTGACGATGCCCGAGCTCATCCACAGCCAGAATCGGAAGATATGCCGGAGTGCGGGATGCAGATTGAGGCTCCGATGGGCCGCGTCCCGGTGAAGATAGAGCGTTACGCCCATGAAGGTGAACTGCACCATCACGAACGTGATCAGCGCATAGCCCCAAAAGCTAAGATTCAGAAATCCATAAAGAAAGTCGAGGTTCACAGGAAAGCCTTGCAACGAGACGTTGAGCAAACAGATTAGGGAAAATAAGCAACCGGCGGACTATAGCGGACGCACTGCGGCCGCACAAATGAGCGAAACCCTGCTCCGGAGGATAGATGCATCTCGGGCTCGCCTTGTTCCGCTCGTTCGTGACGTGCGTCGCACTAGCGCGCCAACGGACTCGCGAGGCCGCCATTGAGTGAGATGAGAAGCGCGCGTTAGCACCCCATCCATCGATCGATCGCTCCATGCCCGAACTACCCGAAGTCGAAACGACGCGACGCGGTATCGCACCGGCCGTGCTCGACCGCACGATCGAACGCGTCGTCGTCCGCGAACCGCGTTTGCGGTGGCGCATCCCTCGCTCGTTCGCGGCTGCGGTCGGCGGACAAGCGATACGCAACTTGCGGCGCCGAGCGAAGTATCTGATCTTCGATCTAGAACGCGGCGCGCTCATCCTGCACCTCGGCATGTCCGGCAGTTTGCGGCTCATGCCGAGCGACGCCCCGCCGCTCACTCACGATCACGTCGACCTCGTGCTCGACAACGCCGTGTGCCTGCGCTTCAACGACCCGCGCCGCTTCGGCAGCTTGCTTTGGACGAGCAAGGATCCGCTCGAGCATCCGCTCCTCGCAGCGCTCGCGCCGGAACCGCTCTCGGATGAGTTCAACGCCGCGTATCTTGCGCGGGCGCTGAAAGGCCGGCGCGTCGCGATCAAACAAGCGATCATGAATAGTCAGGTGGTCGTCGGCGTCGGCAACATCTATGCGAGCGAGGCACTCTTTCGCGCTCGCATCCGTCCACGCCGCGCCGCAGGTCGTCTGCGACGCCAAGAGATTGAAGCGCTCGTCGAAGCCGTCAAAGCGGTCTTGAAGGATGCGATTCGTGCGGGCGGCACGACGCTGCGCGACTACATCAACCCGGACGGCATGCCTGGCTACTTCCGCCAGAAACTCTATGTCTACGAGCGTACCGGCGAACCATGCCTGGCGTGCGCGACGCCGATCAAGCAGCTCGTGCAAGGACAACGGTCGACGTATTTTTGTCCGCAGTGTCAGCGCTAGCCGAAAGGGCGCTGGGCGCTGGGCGCTGGGCTCTGGCCAGAGCAGGACATGCAGCTCGTTCCCATACTTGGTCAAATGTTTCTAGCTGCATCGTCAAAGATCTTTCCCCGCATCGCAGCGATTGCGGAAGCGAGGCTGATGCTTTTTTCTGGCCAGAGCCCAGCGCCCCGCAGCCAGAGCCACCGCTCACTTACCGGCGCGTCGTCGCGCCCACGCGCGCTGCAAAGCCGTACCCACCGCGGGATGGACGAATTGCGAGACATCGCCGCCCAGGCTCGCGATCTCGCGTACCAGAGTGGACGAGATGAAGTTGAACTGCTCGGTCGGCGTCATGAAGACGTAGTCGACCCGATCCGACAGGTGCCGGCTCATCGTCGCGAGCTGGAACTCGAACTCGAAATCGGAGACGGCGCGCAGACCTCGCACGATGACAGGCAAGTCGTGCTCGCGCGCGAACTCGACCGTGAGCCCAGTGTAGCCGGTGACCTCGACGCCGGGCACATCGGCAAGCACTTCGCGGGCGAGCTCGACACGTTCATCGAGCGAGAACAGCGGCGCCTTGCCGGGATTGGCGGCAACCGCGACGACGACGCGACCGAAGATGCCTGCCGCACGGCGCACGAGATCGTGGTGGCCGTTCGTAATCGGGTCGAACGTGCCCGGATACAGTGCGCCCTTCATTGCGCCTTTCATTCAGGACTTCCTCGGCTGGCCCGGAGCAAATGATAGCCGACTTGCCCGGCACGCTTGCTGCGATAGATCGTCCAGCCCTCCGGTATCGCCGCGAGCGGCGAGTCCGCCGAGCACTCGACGTAGATGGATGCGTGCGGACGAACCCACCCTCGAGCCAAGCGCGCGAAGATGTGCGGCAGGACGTCCGCGCCGAACGGCGGGTCCAAGAAGACGACGTCGAAAGGTCGGGCCGGCCGTTCGAGAAAGCGCTCGGCATCGCTCACGACGACTTCCGCGTTCGTCGCTTTGAAGCGATCGAGCGTTGCCTTCAAGTGCTGCGCGATCCGCGGCTCGCGATCGACGAAGGTGACCGAAGCGGCGCCGCGCGAAAGCGCCTCCAAGCCGAGCGCGCCGCTGCCGGCGAAGAGATCCAGACATTGCGCACCGACGATCGAGTGCTGCAGCCAATTGAAAAGCGTTTCGCGGACGCGATCCGGCGTCGGACGAATCGCGGCGACCGCGGGAAAATCGATGCGACTGCCTCGCCAGCGTCCGCCGACGATGCGTAAGCGGTGGGCGGTTGCAGGCTGCGCCGACCGCGCGGCTCTTTTACCGACAGCGCGCGCCATCGTCGCATCATAACCTGACGAACAGGCGCCGACCTTTCCTTTAGAATCCCCGTCCGCTGCAAAGGAACACGTGTCGATGTTCGGTTTCAAATCCAAGCCCAAGGATCCCGCGTCCGCGCCCGCAGAGAAGGCCGGATTCTTCACGCGCCTGCGCGCGAAGTTGAACAAGGGCGACTCGTGGCTGACGTACGATCTCGCGAACCTCCTGCCAGGCGGCAAGATCGACGACGCGGTGCTCGACGAGCTCGAGACGCGCCTCATTACCGCCGATGTCGGCGTCGAGACGACGGAGCGGATTCTCGGCGGTCTGCGCAAGAAAGTAGCGCGTAAGGAGCTCGCGGATCTCGATGCGCTCCTCGCCGCGCTGCGCAGCTCTCTTTTGGAAATCGTGGCGCCGGTCGCAAAGCCCCTCGTCATCGACCCCGATCGTTCTCCCTTTGCGATTTTGGTCGTCGGTGTGAACGGCGCGGGAAAGACGACGACGATCGGCAAGCTCGCACGCCTACTGAAGCTGCACGACATGAAAGTGCTGCTGGCCGCGGGAGACACGTTCCGCGCGGCGGCGGTCGAGCAGCTTCAGATTTGGGGCCAGCGCAACGAAGTGCCGGTGATCGCACAAGCGACCGGCGCCGATCCGGCTGCGGTCGTGTTCGATGCGATGCAGGCAGCGAAGTCGCGCGGCATCGACGTGATGATCGCGGATACGGCCGGTCGACTGCACACGCAGACGAACCTGATGGACGAGCTCAAGAAGGTCAAGCGCGTGATGGGGCGCGTCGATGAGAGCGCACCCCACGAAGTGCTGCTGGTGCTCGATGCGAGCCAGGGACAGAATGCGCTCCAACAAGCGCGCTTGTTCAACGACGCGCTCGGGGTGACCGGCATCGTGTTGACGAAGCTCGACGGCACCGCGAAAGGCGGAATCGTGTTCGCGATCGCAAGCGAGCTCGGCCTGCCGATTCGTTTCATCGGCATCGGCGAGAGCGCGGAGGACTTCCAAGAATTCGAAGCGGAAGCGTTCGTGGATGCGCTCCTCAAGCGCGATGAATAGGGCACGGGGCCTGGGGCTCGGGCCAGAATGGACGTAGGCGCTCCCGTCGCCTAGTAGCGCTCCCGTCGCCTAGTATCGAGTAGCATTCTGTTTCAGAACTCTGGCCCGAGCCTCGAGCCCCGAGAATGATCCGCTTCGACCACGTCTACAAACGCTATCCGAACGGCCGCGAGGCGCTGAGCGATCTGTCGCTCGAGATCGCGAGCGGCGAGATCGTGTTCGTCACCGGTCATTCCGGGGCCGGCAAGTCGAGCTTGCTCAAGCTGATCGCGCTCATCGAACGGCCGACCCGCGGGCAGCTCATCGTCAACGGTCAAAACGTCGCGGGCGTCTCGCGCCGGAAGATCCCCGCGTTTCGGCGCCAGATCGGCATGGTGTTCCAGGATCACAAGTTGCTGCTCGATCGAACGATCTTCGACAACGTGGCGCTGCCGCTCATCATTGCCGGCGTGGGGACGAAGGAGATCGGCAGACGCGTTCGCGCCGCGCTGGATCAAGTCGGCCTGCTCGGTCGCGAACAGAGCGTGCCGCTCGAGCTATCGACCGGCGAACAGCAGCGCGTCGGCATCGCGCGAGCGGTCGTCAGTAAGCCGCCGATTCTCATCGCCGATGAGCCGACGGGTAACTTGGATCCCGACTTGTCGCTCGAAGTGATGAACATTTTCAAGCGCTTCAACGAAGTCGGGGTGACGGTGCTCGTCGCCAGCCACGATCTGTATCTGCTCGAGCATTTCCCGGTGCGCCGCTTGCGTCTCGAAGCAGGTCGTATCGTGGAGTCGAGCGCGGATGAGACGGAGAATCAGCGGCTACTCGATCCCAGCGCGCTTCTCGAGCGCGAAGCCGGAGAACCGTCGTGATCGCCTGGTTGACGCGGCACCTGCAGACGCTGATCGGCTCGCTCGGGCGTCTGTCGCAACAGAAGTTCTCGACGCTGCTCACGATGCTCGTCATCGGCATCGCACTTGCGCTGCCGACCTGCTTGCACGTGCTGGTGTCGAATGCGCAGCGTGCGACCGGCGATTGGAATCGCGCACTCGATATCTCGGTCTTTTTGAAGCGCCCGACCTCGGCGAGCGAGGCGAAACAAATCGCCGATCGCATCGGTCAGCGGCGCGACGTCGCCGAAGTGCGTTTGATCACGGCCGAGGAAGGCTTAAAGGAGTTCAAACAGCAATCCGGCTTCGGCGCTGCCATCGATGCGCTCAACGAGAATCCGCTGCCGCATGCGCTCATCGTGCGGCCGGACGCCCAATACGTGTCCGCCGATAGCTTGGCGAGCCTGGCCGCATCGATCCGGGAGCTGCCGTCCGTCGATATCGTGCAGTTGGACACGGGTTGGGTGGATCGGCTGAACGCGATTCTCGCGGCGATCGGGCGCGCAGTCGTGATCGCGACGGCCGTTCTGGCCCTGGGCGTGCTCGTGATCGTCGGTAACACGATCCGACTCGACATTCAGAATCGGCGTCCCGAGATCGAAGTCACGAAGCTCGTCGGCGGGAGCGACGCCTTCGTCCGCCGGCCTTTCCTATACAGCGGCGTCTGGTACGGGCTCGGCGGCGCGCTGCTCGCGTGGATCATCACGGCTGTGATCGTGGCCGCGCTCCGGGAACCCGTGAGCCGCATCGCGGTCCTTTACGGAAGCAGCTTCGAAGTCAGCTCCCTCGATCTGCGGAGCTCTCTGCATCTCATGCTGATGGGCGCGGCGTTGGGTTGGATCGGCTCCTTTCTGTCGGCCTCGCGGCACCTGCGAGATATCGAGCCCAGCTAGCAGCTCGGCAGTGCCGGCTCGGAACCTTTCCGAACGTAAGGCATTGTAAAACAATAGCTTACGAGACCTCTCCCGTCGGGGAAAACCCGAGGGTCCCGTGAACTTTTCCACCCGTTAGCACTCTAAGTCCGGGACTGCTAAGATTCAGCGAAGTTCGGATCGGGGTCCCCTGATCCGCAGGAGGGTTACTGATGACGGCCACTACAGCGCTTGTGCGCTCGAGCACCGATTTGGTCTTCGCGGGCCCTGTCGGGAGCCTCGACGCTTACATTGATCGGGTTTCTCGCATCCCCGTGTTGTCGCGGGAGGATGAGACGGCGCTCGCGCGCCGTTTTCGTGACGAGGGCGATTTGGACGCTGCGCGCCAGCTCGTGCTGTCGCATCTGCGCTTCGTCGTCCACATCGCGCGCGGCTATACGGGATATGGCTTGCCGGTCGGCGATCTGATTCAAGAAGGCAACGTCGGCCTCATGAAGGCCGTGAAGCGCTTCGATCCGGACGTCGGCGTGCGGCTCGTTTCGTTCGCGGTTCACTGGATTCGCGCGGAGATCCACGAATACGTGCTCCGCAACTGGCGGCTGGTCAAGATCGCGACCACGAAGGCGCAGCGCAAGCTGTTCTTCAATCTGCGCCGCTTCAAGAAGAATCTCGGATGGCTCAGCGAAAGCGAGACGAAGGCGATCGCGCAGGACCTCGGCGTTTCGACGTCCGAAGTGACCGAGATGGAGCAACGTCTGAGCTCTCGGGACCTGTCGTTCGACCCGGCACCGGATACGGACGATGACGAGACGTCGTACTCACCGTCGACGTACTTGCCGCACCCCGAGGCCGACCCGTCGGTCGCGGTGGAACGCGAGCAATGGGACGAAGACACTGCGGAGCGATTGTCTCAGGCGATGGAAACGCTGGACGATCGCAGCCGCGACATCTTGGAAAGCCGCTGGATGACCGACGAGAAGGCGACGCTGCACGAGCTCGCGAGCCGGTACAGCGTCTCGGCGGAACGCATTCGCCAGATCGAAGCGAATGCGATCAAGAAGCTGAGAGGGCTCATCGCGGAGCCCGCGTAACGCTCGTGATTCGCGACTTGCGGGTCGCGGATCGCAAGAAAAAGGCCGGCAATGCCGGCCTTTTTTGTGTCCGGTGTAAGGTGTCTGGTGTGACGCGCGACGGCGTGCTCAACACTTTACACGCGACGAAAGGAGGAGCCTTTTGGTCAGCTCTTCGTCACCGGAACGATCGTCAGCTCGACGCGACGATTGGCCGCGCGGCCCTGGTCCGTATCGTTCGATGCGATCGGATAAGCCTCGCCTGCGCCGACCGTGATCAGGCGCTCGTTCTTGATGCCTTGGCTTACCAGGTAGCTCGCGACGGCTTGTGCCCGTCGCTGCGAGAGCTGCAGGTTGTAAGCATCGGTGCCGGTGCTGTCGGTATGCCCCGCGACTTCGACGACGGTCTTGTTGTACTCCTTCAGCACGAGCGCAACGCCGTCGAGCACGTTGAAGAACTGCGCGTTCAAGTCGGCGCTGTTGAGTGCGAAGGTAATGTTGCTCGGCATGTTGAGCGTGATGTTGTCGCCGACGCGCGTGACGCTCACACCCGTGCCCTCCAGCCGTTGACGCAGCTTCGCTTCCTGCACGTCCATGTAGTAGCCGACGCCGCCGCCCGCAAGCGCACCGACGCCCGCGCCGATGAGGGCGTTCTCGAGCTTGTCGCCTTTCGTCAGAAGTCCCGCCACGGCACCCGCGGCGGCGCCGATGCCCGCGCCCTTCACCGCTTTGCTCGTCTGCGTTTCGCGCGTGTACGGGTTCACCGTCGTACACGCAACCGCCGCAAATACGACGAGCATGCTCACGCTCAGCATTCTGATGAATCGATTCTGCATACCTTGTTCTCCTGTCGCTCCTGCTTGAAGTTCGAGTCCTCAGCTTCAGCCTCGCGGGCCAGCGCTGAACGTCGGCTTAATTGTACCTGTCTGGCGCTGGCCAGAACGGGCGCTGGGCGCTGGGCGCTGGGCGCTGGGCGCTGGGCGCTGGCAAGAATTCACGATGATAGGAAATCAGCCAAGGTCCTAGCAGCCGAGCTTTCAGTGATGCAGAAGTAAAAAGGTCTGGCCTTCTTCTCTGGCCAGAGCGCAGCGCCCAGAGCCCTCAGTACGGAATGCGCAGCTTGCGAAACACGAAGCTCATGAGCCACAGCGGGCCGATCATGAGGAACTGCAGATCCTTGAAGAACGACGGCCGCTTGCCTTCGACATGGTGGCCGACGAATTGGCCGATCCACGCGACCACGAACAACGTCAGGCAAACCACCCACAAAGGCCAAGGCAAACTCTGCAAAGCGACAATCGCGAGCGTCACGAGAATCACGAACGCGAGCATGCCCAAGGCGAGCGAGATCGACATGCGCAGGTAGTACAGCACGCCGAGCGCGAGCACGAGCGTGCCCCAATTGACGAGCGGAGACAGGTTGCGGAACGCCTCCGGAACCGGGATCGACCACAGCAATCCGATCAGACTCACGACGATCACCGGAACGCAAATCCAGTGCAGGGCTTTGTTCGTCGCGTGCTGATGGCTCTCGCCGTATTCGGCAAGCCACTGCTCCACGCCTCTCATGACTCACCCTCATATCGAGAACTTTCTGCATACGCTACCCGCGTACTTCGACGCGAACAAGGAGAACATTGCATACCGTCCTTGCCCGCACAGCCGACGGCCGATCGGGAGGGCTATCATGGGCGCACAGGAGAAGCGCCATGACGAAGACCCCTCGAGCAAACGGCAGCCCGCCTCGCGAGATCGATCCTCTCGATCTTTACTCCGTGCGCGCGTCGTTGAGCGATGAAGAACGTCTCGTACAAGACTCGATAGGCAAATTCGTTGACGAGCGAGTTCTGCCCATCATCGGCG
>JAAYXG010000415.1 GCA_012516015.1 Lysobacteraceae bacterium
CGACGGTATCGTACGGCTGTGCGAATCGTTGTCGGATCGCGCGCTCGTCGTCGTGGATGAGGCCTATATCGAGTTCGCTGATGCGCAAAGTGTCGTTTCGCTGCTCGATCGCTATCCCAATCTCGTTGTGCTGCGGACGCTCTCGAAAGCTTATGCGCTTGCGGGTGCGCGCTGCGGCGCCGTGCTGGCTCGAGCCGACATCGTTGCCCTGCTCGCCCGAGTGATCACGCCCTACGCGCTCCCGGCGCCGACCATCGATGCCGTGCTGCGCCTGACGGATGAGGCGCATCGAGCTGAAGCGCGTGACCGCATCGCGAAAGTGCTGTCCGAACGCGCGCGAGTGTCGCGCGAGCTTGCGCGGGCGGCGCTCGTGCGCAAAGTGTGGCCGAGCGCGACGAACTTCTTGCTCGTCGAATGTACCGATGCGCAGCGTGTCTTGCGCGCAGCGTCTGCAGCCGGCCTCATTATTCGCGACACGCGCTCTCAGCCGGGACTCGCCGACTGCGTGCGCATCACGATCGGAACGCCGGAGCAGAACGATCGATTGTTGGAAGGCATTCGGCAGGCAAACGGGACAATGACATGAGCGGGAAGAAGGTGTTGTTCATCGATCGCGACGGCACGATCATCGTCGAGCCGCCGGATCAACAGATCGACAGCTTGCAGAAGCTCGAGCTCGTTCCGGACGTGATTCCGGCGCTGCTTCGGCTGCGCGACGCGGGGTACGTGTTCGTCCTCGTGAGCAATCAAGATGGGCTCGGCTCGGCGAGCTTCCCCGAGCCGAGTTTCAAAGAGCCGCACACGTTTCTGCAGTCGCTGCTGCGGTCGCAAGGCATCACGTTCGAGCGCGAGTTCATCTGCCCGCATTTTTCCGAGGATGGGTGCTCGTGCCGCAAGCCCAAGACCGGCTTGCTCGACGAGTATCTTCGGACCGAATCCATCGACAAGCGCGCGAGCTTCGTCATCGGGGATCGGGAAACCGACCTCGAGCTGGCGAAGA
Organism: Lysobacteraceae bacterium; assembly: GCA_012516015.1. Classification (GTDB taxonomy): domain Bacteria; phylum Pseudomonadota; class Gammaproteobacteria; order Steroidobacterales; family Steroidobacteraceae; genus Steroidobacter. The sequence continues at coordinate 1,001 of JAAYXG010000415.1, forward strand.
ACATCGGCGTACAAGGCTTGCGCATCGGCTCAGACGGGCTCGACTGGCCGCGCATCGCCGATCAGCTGACGCGCCCGCGTCGCGTCGGTCGCGTGAGCCGCAAGACGAAGGAAACGGACATCTCGATCGAGTTGGATCTCGATCGCGAAGGGCCGATCGAAGTGTCGACCGGCATCGGCTTTTTCGATCACATGCTGGAGCAGATCGCGAAACATGGCGGGTTCTCGCTGCTGCTGGCCTGCAAGGGCGATCTGCACATCGACGAGCACCATACGGTCGAAGACTGCGCGCTCGCCTTGGGGCAGGCACTCAGACAAGCGCTGGGCGACAAGCGCGGCATCAATCGCTACGGCTTCGTGCTGCCGATGGACGAAGCGCTCGTTCAGGTCGCGATCGATCTGTCCGGGCGTCCCTACTTCGTCTTCGAGGGCAAGTTCGGGCGCGATCAGGTCGGCCAGTTGCCGACGGAGCTCGTTCCGCACTTTTTCCGGTCGCTTGCCGAGACACTCGGCGCGTCGCTCAACATTCAAGTCACGGGCGAGAATACGCATCACATGATCGAGGCGTGCTTCAAAGGTGTCGGACGCACGTTACGTCAGGCCATTCGCATCTCGGACACAGGGTTGCCGAGCACCAAGGGGGTGCTGTGACGCAGCTTGCGATCATCGACAGCGGCGGTGCGAACATCGCCTCGCTGCGATTCGCGCTCGAGCGCATCGGCGCGGACTGCGTCGTCACGAAGGATTCGAAGGTGCTGCGAGAGTCGAGTCATGTGCTGCTTCCTGGCGTCGGTGCTGCGGCGGACTGCATGGCGCGGCTCCGCGATGCCGGGCTCATCGACACGATTCGCGGTCTGCGCCAGCCGCTGCTCGGCATTTGCGTCGGCATGCAGCTCTTGTACGAGTCATCCGAGGAAGGCGATGTGGTGTGTCTCGGGCTCCTCCCAGGCCGCGTACAACGCGTGCAGCCGGATGCCGGGCTGCCGATTCCGCATATGGGCTGGAACCAGCTCGAGTTCGAGCAGAGCGCCCCCTTGTTGCACGACATCCATCCCGGCGATTACGTGTACTTCGTTCACAGCTACTGCGCCCCCGTCAGCGAGGCGACGCTCGCGCGGTGTACTTACGGCAGCTCCTTCTCCGCCATCGTTCAACGAGGGAACGTCTATGGCGCCCAGTTCCACCCGGAAAGGTCTGCGAGCGTCGGCTCGCAGTTGTTGCGTAATTTCATGCGCATTTGATATCGAATATCGCCCTTCCCTAGCCTCCTGACACCATGGAACTGATTCCCGCCATCGATCTCAAGGCCGGCCGCTGCGTGCGCTTGTACAAAGGCGACTTCGCCGCAGAAACGGTGTACTCGAACGATCCCGCGAGCGTGCTCGATCGCTATGTGAAGCTTGGTGCGCGGCGCGTGCACGTGGTCGATCTCGATGGCGCAAAGGACGGCGAGCAACCCAACCGCAAGATCGTCGAGCAACTCGCGGCGCGTCGGGACGCGAAGCTGCAAGTGGGCGGCGGGCTGCGAACGCTGGCGCGCGTGCAGGCGCTACTCGGCAGCGGCGTCGAGCGAGCCGTCATCGGGAGCATCGCCGTCACGACGCCGGAAGAAGTCCTCGATTGGTTTGGAGTCCTCGACCCTAAGCGGATCGTCCTTGCGCTCGACGTACGCATCGACGCATCCGGTGTTCCGTTGCTGACGACGCACGGATGGCAGCAAACTTCCCAGACGACGCTGTGGAGCGCGGTCGAGACCTATCTCGGAGCGGGCCTCACGCACGTGCTCTGCACCGACGTCTCTCGCGACGGAGCGCTCACCGGGCCGAATCTGGAGCTGTATGCCGAAGCCGTGCGCCGCTTCCCCGAGGTCGAGTGGCAGGCGTCCGGCGGCGTCTCATCCGGCTCCGATCTGCAAGCATTGCGCGAGTGCGGCGTTGCCGCCGTGATCAGCGGCAAGGCCATGCTCGAGAACAAGATTCCTCCAGAGGAGTTGCAGTCATTCTTGCCAAACGCATCATCCCGTGTCTCGACGTAAGAGACGGGCAAGTCGTCAAGGGCGTGCGCTTTCGCGATCACGTCGTCGTCGGCGATATCCTCGAGCTCGCGCAACGCTACCGCGACGAGGGCGCCGATGAGCTCGTCTTCTATGACATCACCGCGAGTCCCGAAGGCCGCTCCGTCGATCGCAGCTGGGTTCGACGCGTTGCGCGCGTGCTCGACATTCCTTTCTGCGTCGCGGGGGGCATTCGCAGTGTCGCCGATGCGGAGGAAGTCCTCGGCGAAGGCGCCGAGAAGATCTCGATCAACTCCCCTGCCCTGGCGGACCCGGACCTCATCACGCGGTTGAGCACGCGCTTCGGTGCCCAATGCGTCGTCGTCGGCATCGATAGTCAGACGGTCGACGGCACGTATCAGGTGTACCAATACACCGGCGACCCGAACCGCTCGCGCAACACCGCTCGGCGCACGATCGACTGGGTGCGCGAGGCGCAGGAACGGGGCGCGGGTGAGATCGTCCTCAACTGCATGGCGAGCGATGGCGTTCGTCGCGGCTACGACATCGCCCAACTGGCTGCCGTAAGACGCGAATGCACGGTCCCATTGATCGCATCAGGCGGCGCTGGAGCGCCGGAGCATTTCGTCGAGGTATTTCGCAGCGCGAACGTCGACGGTGCGCTCGCTGCGAGTGTGTTTCACAGCGGCAGCCTGCCGATCCCGACTCTCAAATCCTTCCTTCGAGAGGCTTCGATCGAGATCCGACCATGAAAACAGAAGAGATCGATACGCTTGCGTGGGAGAAAGGCGGCGGGTTGCTCCCGGCCGTCGTGCAAGACGCGAAAAGCGGCAGCGTCTTGATGCTCGGCTACATGAATCGCGAGTCGCTGCGCTCGACGCTTACGGATGGACGGGTCACGTTCTTCAGTCGCAGCAAGAATCGCCTCTGGACCAAGGGCGAGACGACGGGGCATTTCCTCGATGTCGTTTCGGTGCAGGCCGATTGCGATCGCGACGCCTTGCTGATCACCGCGGACCCTAAAGGGCCGACGTGTCATACGGGTGCTCGAAGCTGCTTCGGCGAGGTTCTGACGGATGCGCAAGAAGTTGCCTTCCTCACGCGGTTGGAAGGCGTGATTGCACAACGCATTCGCGATCGCCCGGAGGGCAGCTACACGGCGCGGCTATGGTCGGAAGGTCCGACTCGTATCGCACAAAAGGTCGGGGAGGAAGGCGTCGAAGTGGCACTCGCCGCCGTCACCCAACCCGACGATCGCCTGATCGGCGAATCGGCCGATCTACTCTTTCATCTCGCATTGCTCCTCAAGAGCCGCAATCTGTCCTTGAGCGATGCGGTCAGGGAGCTCGAGCAGCGGCACCGAACGAAGCCATAGCGGCCACCTACGTCGATTGTTAGTCGTCGTGCCCCAGCACGACCTCCACCGCCGGTTCTCTCAAGTTGTACGTCGAGCTCATTGCTCGTCCGTACGCACCTGCAGTCGCGACGAGCAGCACGTCGCCTTCCTTCGACGGCGGAAGCAAGCGATCGACTCCAAGCTGATCGCCCGTTTCGCAGATCGGACCCACGACGTTCACGACCTCTGAGGCTGCCTCATCGAGCCGCGTTAGATTCAGAATCTCGTGATGTGCGCCATAGAGCGCGGGGCGGATCAGCGAGTTCATACCGGTCGCAACGCCGACGTAGCGCACTTCGCCCTTGCCCTTGAGCTGCGTTACCGTCGCGAGCAACACGCCGGCCTCCGCAACGAGATACCGGCCGGGCTCTATCCAGAAGGCAATGTGCGGATGCGCCGCCTTGAGCGCCGTCAGAATCGCGCCGAACTCCGCCAACACGACACCAGGCTGGCCAAGCCGCTCGGGGACGCCGAGCCCACCGCCCAAATCGATCGTACGTACGTCTTTGAAACGCGTCGTCAGGTCCGCAAGCGTGTCGCCGACCTGCTTCCAGTTGTCGACGGTGAACACGCCGCTGCCCGTGTGGGCATGCAATCCCACGACTCTCGCGCCGGCTGCCTCGACGAGCTTTTCGAGCTCCTCCATTTCGAATAGCGGCACGCCGAACTTGGAGTGCACGCCCGCGGTACGCACTTTGTCGTGATGTCCGCGTCCGTAGCCCGTGTCGACGCGCACGAACACGTCGCGCCCCTTGAACAGGGTCGGCCATTCGCGGATCGGATGGAGATTGTCGAGTGTCAGGGCGATATCGTGCTTCAGCGCCCATTCGTACTCCGCGCGCGGCGCGAAGTTCGGCGTGAACAAGATGCGCTTGCGATCGAGGTCGGGCACCGACCTCAGAACGTGCTCGACTTCGGCTCGCGAAACGCACTCGAACCCGAGCCCTTCCGCTGCGAAGGTGCGCAGAATGTCGGCATGCCAGTTTGCCTTCAAGGCATACAGCACAGCGTCTATCCCTGGTAGCGCCTTGAGTGCCCGCGCCTTCTGCCGCAACGTTTCGAGGTCATAGACGAATGCTGCACCGTGCTCCTTTCCGATCCGCGGCAGATCGGCGCGGCGCTCGTGCCACCACTGTCGAGGCGCACCGTTCGGCTTGCCCGGGGGGCCGTACAGCTCCTCCCAGGTCGGGCCTAGCACGGGATCGCCGGTCATCTTCCGAATCGCGATTTCGTGCAAGCGGCCGACGAGCCTATCGCCCTGTTCCTCGTCGATCACGAAGGTGATGTTGAGGTCGTTCGCGGCCTGCGTGACGAGATAGATCTTCTGCTCTTCGAAGAGCTCGAGCGCCTCGCCCAACCGATGCAGGATCGCGCGAATGTTGCGGCCGACGAGGCTCACGGCCGCACATGGCCCGATGACTTGTACGCGACACAGTTTCGACAGATCGAGCACCAAGGCATCGAGCGCGGCGCGATCGAGCGAGTTTGCGGCCGGATCGAGCGAGACCGTCACGCTCGTTTCGGACGTCGATACGAGGTCGATCGAGAGGCCATGCTGCTTGAAGACTTGGAATGCGTCGGCGAGAAACCCGACCGAATGCCACATCCCGACCGTTTCCATCGAAACGAGCGTAATGTTCTTCTTGATCGTGACCGCCTTCACTTGGGCGGCGACATTGCCGCCGTGGGTCGTAATGACGGTCCCTTCGAGCTTCGGTGTCTGCGTCGCGTAGATGTAGAGCGGGATGCCGTACTGCTTCACCGGCATGATGCAGCGGGGATGAAGCACCTTCGCTCCTGCGCTCGCGATTTCCTGCGCTTCCTCGTACTCGAGCGCACGGAGCAGACGAGCGGTGGGAACCGAGCGCGGATTCGCGCTGAACATGCCCGGCACGTCCGTGAACGTCTCGAACCGTCTCGCCTGCAACTTGGCGGCGAAGTACGCACCCGAGGTATCCGAACCGCCCCGTCCGAGCAGCACGGTGTCTCCGTGCTCATCGCTCGCGATGAAGCCCTGAGTGATCCACACCGTGCCGGACAGCGACCAGCGCTGCTGCAGCTCGAGGTCGGGTTCGAAAGCGCAGGTCGCGGATAGATAACTCGCGCGCATGCTCGCGTTCTTGCGCGGCTCGGCTTTGAGCACCGTCCGCGCGTCCACCCATTGCACGTCGAGCCCTTGTGCGGCGAGATACGAGGCGCCAAGACGGGTCGCCATCAGCTCGCCCTGCGCCATCACGCGCGCGCGCAGCCGCTCGCTGATCTCGCCGACGAGCGCGATGCCGGAGGCAATCTGACGCAAGCGCTTGAACTGCTCCTCTAGATCCGGCCCAGGCGTCACACCGAGATCGCGCGCCAAATCGCGATGGCGCTGTTCGATCTGCTGCATGACCGGCTGCCAATCGCCGTTCAACGCCTGAGCCAATAGCTGTTCCAGCCGATCCGTAATGCCGGACAATGCCGAGTGAACGATGACGGGCCGCAGGCCTTCCGCGAGCCGATCGCGAACGACGTCCACGATGTTCTTCCAGTTCGTGACCGACGAGACACTGGTACCGCCGAACTTGAGCACCACAAATGGCGAGCCGCCGGGTGCGGGAGTAGCCGTCGTCATGCAAGGAACCCCAAAATTGAACAAAGACAATCCGGCGCAATCG
>JAAYXG010000416.1 GCA_012516015.1 Lysobacteraceae bacterium
CAGGATCACCATCCGCCGGCTCCAGCTCGTGCGCCACTTCGCTAACGGCGCATAGCGGGCGGCGAGAAAGGCTCGATAGAGATTGTAGGCAAGCAGCTTGACCAGGAACGCCGCGTGATTGCCGTCGAAGGACGCGCTCGGGGCTTTGCCGATGCACCAAGCGGATTTCAGCTCGCCGATGACGGGTTCGATGCTGGCGCGATCATCATAAAGTCGTGCAATCTCTTCTTCGTCGAGCGTCCAGTCATTGGTGACGAACGCTTGCGCCGTGTAATCGAGATGTTCCCATAGGTAGAGGTGCTTGCCATTGTCACGCTCGCGTGAACGAAGCGCGACGATTCGGGGCGTGATGCCCGCGCGGTTCCAATCAGGTCGCTGGAACGGCAAGGTAGCAACCTGGAGCGTCGGCTTACCCATCGCGTCGTGATCGACGCTCCGCCACGAGGCATGCATGGCCAGCGCATCGGCGAGATTCCGCGTCATGCGGGCTTTCGTGTAGTAGTGCACGCCCAGTCGTTCGAAGGCGCAAAGAAGCTCGGTCAAGTCGCCCGCCGCGTCGATGCGCACACGAATCACGCAATCGGGGCCGACCGTGTTACGGACTCGCTCGAGCCAGCCCACAATCGTGGGCACGTCCTCGGCGCCGAACCCTCGATCGCCGGGTCTGAGCACGGCACCGCAGATATCGCCTGTCTCGGCAATCCGCGCGAGCATGGGATGGTAGCTCGGCCGGCCGCGGTAGCGGGGATTGGGCCCCGCCAAGGCTCCCTCTTGGGAGCCGAATAGCTCGGTGACCGTCGTGTCGATATCGATATGAACGATGGTGGGCCGCTTTTCGCTTAGCCGCTCGAGAGCCTGCTTGGCGACCAATCGCTCCAGTCGCGCAAGGTCCTTCTCGCCAAAGCGAGCCAAGTCGTCATAGAGCACATCGATGCTCGGCACCGTGCCGCCAGCGAGGTGTACGAAGAGCGGATCGTGTGCCATCGCCACGAGCCCGAACACGCGCCCTTCGCCGACGACGTGCAGGTCGACGAGCAGCCGAAGCTGCGCGGCCATCGGATAGACGACGCTCCGGCGCTTCTTGAGATGACCGAACTGCTTGGCAAGCTGGCGATGAAGGCCCTGCGCGTGCACGAACGTCGCGAACTCGACCAGCCCGGCAACTCCCGTGAGCCCCGTCGTATTGGTAGCGAGCTGAATGCTGCGGGGATCGGGACGGCGAATCCTTCGCCGCTCGCGCTGCATCTGCCAGCCACCTCCGCGCTTGCCTCCTCGGACTTCTCGGCGCACCTTCCGGGTGCTCGGCGTGACGATTGTTGTTTTCATTGGCGTGAAACATCGTGAGTCACGCCGAGCCTTCAATTCAAGCCTGATGGTGAGCCGGCCGCGTCAGGCTGCGCCCGCGAGAGCGCGGGAATGGGGCGAAATGCAGGCTCAGCGTAGGCGCAAGCCGACGTGTCGCCAAAGGCTCTTCTTTGGAGGGACCCGAGTCGGCAAAGAAAAAGGGGCGACCCGTCGTCGCCCCTCGATTGCGAATGACGGTCTTTCCGTTACGGCAAGGGTTCGGTCGTCGCGACGAAGCGATGGGCCTCGATGAAGCTCCGGCCGCGATCCGACTCGCACGAGACGGTGTAGACGACGCCGTCGTGCACGAGCGGCTCGATGAAGCGGCGACCTCGCCCCGCCATGTCGACGTCGGCGAGGGGGTGGCCGTCCTCGAGACGAAGCGCGACGAGCTTGCCGTTCGTCATCCCGCCCGTCGCCGGCTCGACGAGGAAGACCGCGCGTTCTCCGTTCTCGTCGACGGTCGCGACCTTGGCCTGCGACGGATGCCGCCGAAACCTGGTCTTCGCCTCCG
>JAAYXG010000417.1 GCA_012516015.1 Lysobacteraceae bacterium
GCTGGCCCGGCCTTCGCTACCCGCTCGTGATCGCACCGACCCTCGATGCGGCACCTGATGCGCAGCGCGAGTCGCTTTGGAAGCTCGATTACTTGCGCGCGGGGTTGCCGCAGATCTACGAGGCAACATACGAGCGCTTCGTTGCACAAATGCTGAATCTCGACTTGCTCGACGGCATCAGTTTCACGAAGGGCTGCTATACGGGACAGGAGATCATCGCGCGCACCCACTATCGGGGAGCGGTCAAGCGACGCATGTTCCGTTTCCGCGCTCCGTGCGCCGCACCGACACCCGGCACACGCGTGCTCGTCGCCGGTCAGCACGCCGGAGATGTCGTGGATTCCATTGCAACCGAGTCCGGCTGCGAGTTGCTCGCCGTCGTGAGTCTGCCGCAATTGCAACAACCGCTCGTGCTCGAATCATCCGCTGACGTCCCGCTGGAGCAGCTTGCGCTTCCCTACGACGTGACGTGACGGCCTAGCCGACGCATGTGCGCTAGGTTTCAGGCCTCATGTAGGGGAACAGCAGCACGTCGCGAATCGACGGCGCGTTCGTGAACAGCATGACGAGCCGATCGACGCCGACCCCAAGACCCGCGGTCGGCGGCATGCCGTACTCGAGCGCACGTATGTAATCCGCATCGTACTGCATCGCCTCCTCGTCGCCCGCATCCTTGCGCGCGAGCTGTTCTTTGAAGCGTACCGCCTGATCTTCCGGATCGTTCAACTCCGAGAATCCGTTCGCGATCTCTCGTCCGCCGACGAACAGCTCGAAGCGATCCGTCAGAAACGGGTCCGCATCGCTGCGGCGCGCGAGTGGAGAGACCTCTGCGGGATAGGCATAGACGAAGGTGGGCGCCACGACCCGGTGCTCCGCAGTCTTCTCGAAGATCTCGGCTTGCAGCTTGCCCGCGCCATCGGCTTCGCCATAAGTGATCCCCAAGCGATCGCAGTGCGAGCGCAAGTACGCCACATCGCGCAGCTTCGCGCGCTCTATACCGGGATTGAAGTGCACGATCAGATCTTCGACGGTCACGCGGCGAAACGGCTGCCCGAAGTCGAACACTTCGCCTTGGTACTCGACGCGGCGCGAGCCGTAAATCGTGTCGCAGATACCTTGGCACATGCGCTCGACGAGGTTCATGAGATCCGTGTAGTCGGCGTACGCCTGGTAGAGCTCGAGCATCGTGAACTCCGGATTGTGGCGCGTCGAGACGCCTTCGTTCCTGAAGTTGCGATTGATCTCGTAGACGCGCTCGAAACCGCCGACGACGAGGCGTTTCAAGTACAGCTCGGGTGCGATCCGCAAGTAGAGGTCGATGTCGAGCGCGTTGTGGTGGGTGACGAACGGCCGCGCGACCGCGCCGCCTGCAATCGACTGCATCATCGGTGTCTCGACCTCCATGAAGTCGAGCGCATCCAGGAAATCGCGCAGATACTTCACGATGCGCGTGCGCCTCTCGAAAACGCGTCGACTCTCCGGATTGACGATGAGATCCACGTACCGCTGGCGGTAGCGCATCTCTTGATCCGTCAGGCCGTGCCACTTGTCGGGCAGAGGCCGCAGCGACTTCGTGAGCAAGCGCAGCTTGTCGACGCGGACCGACAACTCCCCCTTCTTCGTCTTGAACAACGCGCCTTCCGCACCGAGGATGTCGCCGACGTCCCAGTGCTTGAACTCTTCGTAGACCTCTCCGAGCGTCTCGGACTGAAGGAATAGCTGGATCTGCCCCGTGCGATCCTGGAGCTTCGCAAAGCTCGCTTTCCCCATGACGCGCTTGACCATCATGCGGCCGCCGACTTTCACGCGCACGGTATGCTGATCGAACCATTCGGGCGCGCGATCCCCGTACGCGGTCAAGAGCTGATCGGCCAGCGCATCGCGCCGGAAATCATTGGGGAATGCCGGACCTTTCAGCCGCAAGCGCTCGAGCTTGGCGCGGCGCTCTGCGATGAGCTTGTTCTCGTCCGTCGGGATGGTGTCGTCGGTCATCACAGGCCTTGCTTTAAGCTCGCTTCCAAGAACTGATCCAAGTCGCCGTCGAGAACGGCGGTCGTATTGCCGACCTCGACATTCGTGCGCAGATCCTTGATGCGCGATTGATCCAGCACGTACGAGCGGATCTGGTTGCCCCAGCTCACATCGGATTTCGCATCTTCCAAGACCTTGGCGGCGGCGTTGCGCTTGTTCACTTCGAGCTCGTACAGCTTCGCCTTGAGTTGCTTCATCGCCTTGTCGCGATTCTTGTGCTGGCTGCGCTCGTTTTGGCACGCGACCACGATTCCCGTCGGCAAGTGCGTGATGCGCACGGCCGATTCGGTCTTGTTGACGTGCTGGCCGCCCGCGCCGCTCGATCGATAGACATCGACGCGCAGATCCGCGGGGTTCACGTCGATCTCGATATCATCGTCGACTTCGGGCGAGACGAAGACCGAAGCAAACGAAGTGTGGCGACGTGCGTTCGAATCGAAGGGCGACTTGCGCACGAGCCGGTGAACGCCCGTCTCGGTGCGTAGCCATCCGTAGGCATAATCTCCGATGATGTGGATCGTCGCACCCTTGATGCCCGCGACTTCCCCATCGCTCACGTCGACGACCTCGGTCTTGTAGCCGCGCTCGTCGGCCCAGCGTAGATACATTCGCATGAGCATCTGCGCCCAGTCTTGGGCTTCCGTCCCGCCCGCACCTGCCTGAATGTCGAGGAAGCAGGAACGCGAATCCATCTCGCCCGGGAACATGCGCTGAAACTCCAGCTTCTTGACGTCCCGCTCGATGGCGAGGATGTCGCGCTCCACTTCTCGCGCCGTCGCTTCGTCCTTTTCCTCGAACGCCAGCGTCAGCAGCTCGTCGGCGTCCTTGAGACCCGTTGCGATCCTGTCGAGCGTCCCGACGACCTGCTCGAGCCTCGCGCGCTCCTTACCGAGCGCCTGTGCCTTCTCCGGTGTGTCCCAGATCGCGGGATCTTCTAACTCGCGGCTGACCTCGGCCAGCCGTTCACTCTTGAGATCGTACTCAAAGAAACCTCCTCAGCGCCTCGCTGCGCTCGGTGAGGTCTTCGAGAGATCGTCGGAGTTGGTTGATTTCCATGGGGCAAGCTGGGGTGGTGAGGGCGCGAATGGTAGCACAGCGGCGGCTGAGTGACCGTCAGTCCATCACACGTAAGTATTCCACGACCATCTGCACCTTCTCCGTGCCGTTGAACTGATTCACATCCAAGCGATAGGCGAGCTCGACGCGGTCGTTCGGACGCACCATGGGCGCGTCCGCGTCATCGAAATGCCGAAATGCGATCGCTTCGCACGCCGGCGCATCGCCATCGCAAACTTCGAGCTTCAGATGCCGGTCTCCGAGCACGCGCGTGCCTCGAACATTGAAGGCGCCGTCGAAAATGGGTTCCGGGAACGATTGTCCCCAGGGTCCGGAGGCGCGAAGCAGCCGCGCGACATCCAGCGTGAGCTCATGGCGCTCGAGTGCCCCGTCCGAGTACACGACGCCGATCGCATCCTCCGTCGACATCCACCGCTTCACTTCCGCATCGAACGCGGCTTGGAATTCCTCGAGTCGATCGGCAGGCAGGCTCAAGCCAGCGGCCATCGCGTGCCCGCCGAACTTCTCGATGCAGCCCGGGTGGTTCTTAGCAACGGCATCGAGCACATCTCGGATATGAACGCCCGCGACTGAGCGCGCCGAGCCCTTCAGCGTCCGTGCATCGGCACGTGCGAGCGCGATCACGGGACGATGGACACGCTCCTTCACTCGAGAGGCGACCAGCCCGACGACTCCTTGATGCCATGACTCGTCGTACAAGCACAACCCAAGCGGCAGCGCCGGATCCTCCGCTCGCATCTCCACGATCGCGGCCATCGCTTCCTGCTGCATCTGCAACTCCAGCTCGCGCCGGTCCTGATTGAGCCGCGCGAGACGAGCGGCGAGCATGCGCGCGGTCGCGAGATCATCGGTCAGCAAGCACTGAATGCCGATCGTCATGTCGTCCAAACGCCCGGCTGCGTTGAGCCGCGGTCCGATCTGATAGCCCAAGTCGCTTGCGACGACGTCGTTCAACGCACGCGCCGAGCTTTCGAGCAATGCACGAACGCCTGCAACGCAGCGGCCCGCACGGATGCGTCGCAAGCCTTGGTGCACGAGGATGCGATTGTTTCGATCGAGCGGCACGAGATCTGCGACCGTTCCGAGTGCGACGAGATCGAGCAAGTCCGCGACGGGTGCCTTGCCTGCATGGAGTCCCCGGCTTTGCAGCTCGCGAGTGAGCGCCGCCATGACGTAGAACGCGACACCGACGCCCGCGAGCGCCTTGCTCGGGAAGGGGTTATCCGGCGCGTTCGGATTCACGATGGCCGCCGCATCGGGCAGCGCAGGACCGGGCAAATGGTGGTCGGTGATCAGCGTTTGAATCCCGAGCCGCTTCGCCTCCTCCACGCCTGCCAAGCTCGATATGCCGTTGTCGACCGTGACGATCAAATCGGGTCGGTGCGAAGCCGCCAGTCGCACGATCTCCGGCGTCAAGCCGTAGCCGTACTGAAACCGGTTCGGCACGATGAAGTCGACGCTTGCAAATCCGAGTCGCGCGAGCTGACGGGCAACGAGCGCCGTGCTCGTTGCGCCATCGGCATCGAAATCGCCCACGATGACGATACGACCGCCGCGGCGATAGTGGTCGCACAGCAGCTCGACGGCCTCTGCGACACCGCCCAGCCGCCGCACTGGAATGAGTTGGTCGAGTCCGAGCTGAAGCTCGGCCGGCGCGCGAACGCCGCGCGCCGCGTAGATGCGCTTCAGGAGCGGATGCAGGTTCGGCGGCAGCACCGCATCGTCGGACGGGACGCGGCGACGGATCGTCCGTAGCGTCATAGCGGCCAACGGCTCGGCGGCAACGGTCGGCGCCAAAACCGCAGCAGCTCGCGTCGACGAAGCGCAAAGCGCCAGCGATCGAAGTAGACGATGAGTTGCGCGAACACCCCAGAGCGCAGGGCATCGAACAGCGGCAGCAGCCAATCCCCCTCGAGTGCCGCGACCGCATCGGGCTTCACGAGCGCGATCGTCATGGGTGATGCCTGTGCGCTTTCGCGCAATACGCTCACGTCGAACGACTCCGCTTGCATCGTCTGCGAGTGCAACAGATAAAGCCCCTTCAAATACGGTTCATCGCCGAATGCCGCCGGCAAAGGCGAGCTCGAGATCTCGCGCGCGAGACTCGCGACGCTCCACATCCAAGTCGCGTTTGCGGCCGGCAATCCCCCGCGAGCGCGACGTGCATTGACGGGATGCTCGTGCAGCAACATTTGCATCTCCGTCATCAGCCGCCGCAATTCTGCCGCATCCGCGCCGCTGGGCAATGCTTCCTTGAGCGGTGCCTCGAACGCGAGTGCGGGCGGAAGCGTTTGCACCTCGAGCGCGCGCGGGCAGCGCACACGCCACTCGGCGCGTCCGGTAACGAGCTCGTAGCCTGATGAAGCGAGGTGCGGTCCGAGGGTCGCTGCGAGCTCGGCTCGATCCTGTTCCGTGAGCGCCGCGGCACCGGCGAGCGCCGCAGCGGCAACGTCACTCATGCCCGGTGCGAAGTGAACGCATTCCAGATGCGCCCAGTACTCCGTCGCGGGAGGTACTCTTCCGGACTCGCCGAGCTGCGAAAGCGCAGCGCTCGGGAGTTGCGCACGCTGCGCGGTGAGCCCGAGCGCATCGAGCGCGCCGACTTGCCACAACTTCAGCGCGGCGGCATCGCGGGTCCGCGCGTGCGCTATCGGAGAGATGTGCCCTAAGGACGCAACCCGTGCGAGCGTCGAACGTTCATCGATGGACCAAAGATCGGAAGCGGGGTCGTACGCGGCATCGACGACGATCAACACCAGCGCGGGAGAGGACATTTCGGACATGCGCGCATAGTAGAGGCGCTGGCATCTCCCGGCGAGTGCGCTATCGTTTGCGCATGA